>NJED01000072.1 GCA_002254745.1 Desulfurococcales archaeon ex4484_217_1 | reverse complement strand
CATGTCGATTTCGACAATTTCTGCGGTGATCATTATACAAGAACGAATAGTGCAAATGTTTCTCCGTTGATGGCTGTTCTCAATGTGACAAAAACACCTGAACACCAAAATCATTCCCCGGGAGAAACGGCCACATGGACGATCACGGTAACTAACACAGGTAACTACCAGGCAGAGAATGTGGTAGTTGCTGATGATTTAAGTTTAAACCTCATAAATATTGTTGCAAATAACGGCTCAGGTGGTGAAGTTCCCTCAGTTGTAGGGAATACAGTCACCTGGAATTTGGCTGCTCCAATACCTATAGGAGGAACGTGGACAGCTACCCTTTCCGCCGATATCACCGAAGCCTTGGGTACAGATACTGTAACAGTCAGTGGATACTGTGGTACTGGCTGTGAGTACAGTACTGCTACAGATACAGCATGGGTTCATGCAGTTGAAGGACTCTATAAATCGCCTGATCTGCAAACTGCGACTATAGGAGAAGAGATCACATTTGACATATTTTCATCATACTGGGGTACATCTAATTATGAGAATGTTCTGATCATAGATACTTTACCAGTAGGACTCGAGTATGTATCATCCACATACTCTGACAGTATTGGACTATCACCGACACCTACAGTAGTAGGACTTTACCGGTCCAAATACAGCCCATATTACTTTAACAGCCAGAGTTCAGAATATTCCAGCGAACTTCAATGGTGTCGTATTGACCAACTGGGCACAGACCACCGGTACTGAAAATGGTGTTCCCTTCGATCTTTCAGATTCTGGAGACGTTCAGATCATCGATATAGACAAGGAGGGTTCTATCTCCGCAGGATTACCAGGAGATACAGTACACTACACTATCACTGTTCAGAATACTGGCACAAGTCCAGCTTATGATGTAGAGATCGAAGATGTCATTCCTGCTGGATTGATACTTGATCCAGCGTCTATTACGTCAACGCCGCACGCGGACTCAACTACTGTGGTAGGAAATACAATTAAATGGGAGTACGACATAATACCCAACGTAGGATCGACAACAGTCATTATGGAGTACGATGCAATGATTCCGCCAGAAGGTGGAACATTCACCAATACATCTACTGTGATAGATTACAGTTCATTACCTGGAGATAATCCATACGAAAGGCATTACGGTCCTGTATCCGATCAGTGGACTGTTGAAGCACCTGGTACGGATATTTTGAAACTTACTTTAAATACGGAGATCAATGTTCCATCCCCTGGAGGTATAGTCTACTTTGAGCTTACTATCACAAATACAGGAGCAATGGCTTTGGATCCTGTGAAGCTCATTGACATTATTCCCGATGGGCTTACGTACATATCAGGTAGTAGTTGGGTGGATAGTCCGTTATTTCCTGGGGCGAACTACGAACCTGAGTCCATCTTGGACAATTTGGACGGAACACAAACATTAACGTGGTCAAATATATGGTTATTACAACCACTCCCCGATATGGAACCTGGTGATACTGTTACTGTAACATTCCAAGCAACAGTAGATCCCGACAGGGTAGGAACTTTCATAAATAAAGCTATTGTTATTGGCACGTCTGTTATAGGAGATGTTACCGATGAGGATGACTCTCCCGTAGGAGTAAAAGGACCAGCAATTAAGATTGTGAAATCTGTAGATCCTTCGGTAACATATGAGGACGGCATAGTGGAGTTCACAATGGTGGTGACCAATACAGGAGAAGTGCCGTTAGATCCTGTAGAAGTAGTAGATATCCTGCCAATAGGTCTTACTTACGCCGACGAAGCAGATCCAGTACCTGACAGCGTTACAATTAATCCAGATGACACTACCACAATTATATGGAACAATATTGGACATTTAGACATGGGGGAATCAACGAAACTCGAATTTAAAGCCATATTCAACGGTGAGGAGACAAGATCGGTAAATGTTGTTACGGCTAAGGGTACACCTCCCAACGGGTATCCCGTTTACGATGATGATGATGCATCAGTAACAGCTATTGTTCCACCTCATATATGGAAAGTACTGTCTTACAATGGTCTTTACAGATGTGAATTATGTGATATGGACGATCTCTTTAGAAAAGCAAGAGAGATGAATATAGAATTTTCGGAAGATATAGACAGATGCTGCGAGCCGTACGATCTTATAGAGGCTCTCAAAAATGAAATTGAAAAAAGAGGATTGAAAAACGATCTGAGGTACAAACAAGCCCTGGAACTTATTGAGTACGCAAAACAATGCTGTGATGATGCGTTTGAAACTTATTCTGAAGGAAATTATATCGGATCTTACAGATGGTCAATAAAGAGATGCAAAACACTCAGAGAGGCCATTGAACTCATGATAGAGATCCTTTCTTAAGCTCAAAACAAACCTATTTAAATTTTTATTTCATATCTTATAAAGGTGATATAAGTGAGAATATTGCTGATACACAGCGACTATATTGAGTATGAAGCGAAAAAAAAGCTGGATTTTGCTGAAGAAATCCGGGAAGATAAAAGAAAAGATAGAATGGAAGAATGCCTGGTAGTTTTTACCTCTGTCGAGAAAGAAGACGAGGGAAAAAAGGAGAATATTGTTGAAAAAACATGCGAAGAGATAAAAAAAACAGCTGAATTAGTCAACACAAAAAATATTATGATATATCCTTATGTTCATCTTTCATCCACACCCTCATCACCAAAGTTTGCTGAAAATACAGTAAACGCTATTTACAACGAATTGAAGTCGGATTTTAACGTAAAAAAATCACCTTTTGGATACTACAAAGCATTTAAACTATCGTCCCGTTGAAAAATACGATTTTTCTAAATACGAAAACCTGAAAAAATTTGCGGATTACGAAATAGAAAAGAGAAGAGTTGCAGAAAGGGAGCCGCCTCACGTAGGTTTAATGCAGAGACTTGAGTTAGTCGATTACGAACCTGGAAGTGATCCAGGAAACTTGAGATATTATCCAAAAGGAAGACTGATAAAGGGATTGTTAGAGGAATGGGTCAATGATAATGTTGCAGATTATGGAGGAATTATGGAGGAATGGAAATAGAAGCTCCGATAATGTATGATTTTGAACACCCCTCAACAAAAGGGTTTTTCTCAGATTTGCAGCATGTTTCGGACAGTTTTTAATGCTGCACGATGCTACAATAAGTTACAAAAATCTCCCTTTGAGACTCTACGAAATGACGAAATACAGCTTCAGAGTTGAGCAGAGAGGAGAACTATCGGGATTGAGAAGATTGAGGGCTTTTACCATGCCCGATTGTCATGCTTTCGTTGCAGATGTTGAAGAAGCAAAAAAAGAGATAATGATAAGGTTTGATCTTGCAAGAAGAATCCAAGAGGGTATAGGATTAGATATACCTGAAGATTTAGAGCTTGCTCTTAGAGTTACAAAAGATTTCTGGAATGAAAGTAAAGATTTTCTTGTGGAGATGGTAAAGAAATGGGGAAAACCTGCGTTAGTAGAGATGTGGGACGAGAGAATATTTTACTTTGTATTCAAGTATGAGTGGAACTACGTTGATAATCTGGACAAAGCTTCAGCTCTGACTACGGACCAGATAGATATAGAAAATGGAGAGAGATATGACATAAGATACACAGACAGAGAAGGAAACGAGAAACATCCAGTGATCTTACATCTTTCTCCTTCGGGAGCTATAGAGAGGATGATGTACGCTCTCCTGGAAAAAGCCTACAAGGACTCGCAAAAAGGGATAAAACCATCTTTGCCTTTATGGCTCTCACCAACACAGGTAAGATTTATACCTGTTTCTAAAGAGCATCTGAGTTTTTTGGAAAAAATTGAGATAGAAGGAGAGAAATGAGACGCTTGCAAAGAGAATTAGAGCTGCAGAGAAGGAATGGGTACCGTACATAGCTGTAGTAGGTGATAAAGAAATAGAAAATAAGACTTTTTCTGTGCGTAAAAGAAATGGAGGGAATAAAGAGATGTGTTTAGAGGATATTATCAGCGAAATTAAAGAAAGAACAAAAGGAAAACCTTTCAAGATATTGCTGAGTTTGTGGAGAATAGAATAAAATCTCTGGGCGGAGAACTGGCCTTTCCGTGTAATATCTCTATAAACGAGATCGCAGCTCACTACTCGCCACCTATTTACGATGAAACTGTGCTTCATAATGGAGATTATGTAAAGGTAGATATGGGAGCACATATAAACGGATACATAGCTGATACAGCCTTTACGGTAAAGATAGACAAAGAAAAAGATGATATGATAAAAGCATCTGAAGAAGCTCTGGAAAATGCTATTTCTATGATAAAGGCCGGAGTAAATACATCAGATATAGGGGCCAAGATTGAAGAAACGATAAAAAGTTACGGGTTCAGGCCCATAGAAAATTTAAATGGTCACAGACTTGCTCAAAACACACTCCATGCGGATATAACGATCCCGAATATAGCCACAGACGAGGGGTATATCCTGAAAGATGGTGAGGTTTTTGCTATAGAGCCGTTCTCCACTAATGGTGCTGGTAGAGTAATAGACGAAGATAAAGTCTTTATTTTTAAATATCTTATGAACAAACCGATAAGACTGGGGCTTGCAAGGAAAGTCCTCGCAGATATAAGAAGAAATTATCCTGATCTGCCATTTGCTGAAAGATGGCTTTCAAAAAAGTTCCCTGGAAGAAAATTAGACTTTGCATTAAAGACACTTATGAGAAATGGAATCATATATAACTACAATGTCCTGCGAGACGAAAAAAGAGGATATATAACACAGAAAGAACATACAGTAATAATAAGAAAGGATGGATGTGAAGTCACCACTTGATCTCTGTGTATAGTTATCTATTCAAAATAGAAAAATTCATATATTGAGTTATACTCAAAAATAACTGTAATTGCCGTATATAATCGAAAACTTTAAATATAAGAGTTACATGAACTTTATAGGTGATAGAAAATGATACTTGCTAAAGCTCCGATAGACAAGATAATAAGAAAGGCAGGTGCTGAGAGAGTGGGTGAAGGTGCAATAATGGCAATGGCTGAGTACCTGGAAGATTTTGGTATCAGTGTAGCCAAAGAAGCAGCAGCTCTTGCTAAACATGCAGGAAGAAAAACGATAAGGGCAGAAGATATCACGCTCGCTCTTGAAAGAATTTAATTCTTTTTTTTCTTTT
>NJED01000001.1 GCA_002254745.1 Desulfurococcales archaeon ex4484_217_1 | reverse complement strand
AGAGTGTTATTTGATAAGGTTAAGCTCATAAGAACGAGCAACACTAAGAAGATAGGTTTATTTTTCGATAAAAATATTAAGCTAAAAGATATAGTTGAGGCACTAAAGAGTTTAGGTTTTGAAGTTAATGTCATTGAAAGCTCTATTTGAACATTACTTTCTCTTTCTTCTCTTAGGTTTAGGTTTGACCTTAGCTTTCTTAGCCTTTATAAGTTCTTTTATTGACATTTTCCCTCCAAGAATGTTCTCCCAAAACTCTGTTATTTCAATGAAAAACTCTAGATCTTGAATAGAAAATTCTTCTCCATATTCTTCTTCAGTTATCTCAGTACGTGTTCTCTCTGTTTCCTCAGACAATTCCTCTGTTTCAGAAGTCAATAGCATTTAAACCTCCCGCGCTATTGTTTGAAAGCTTATTTGCAACATTTAGTATTTTAAGGAAGTTTAAAAGTATTATTGCTAAGTTAGATTTCTATTTTCACTATGGCGGGTTCTGCTAGTCTACTATCTCTTACTATAGCATAGAATCTAGGCATATAATAAAGTGCTTCCTTAAAAATTTCCAGCCTATTTTCCGAAATATACCCTGCTAAGGTCTTAGCCATATAGTCCAAGTTTTCCGGTTCAGAAAGTTTAAAGGATATTTTTAAAGCACTATTTGCTATAATGCCTTCATCTATGTCTAATGGTTGTTGTGTTATTATTATGAAACCTATACCGTACTTCCTACTTTCCATCATTAGTCTCGCTACCAGAGAAGGTTCTGTGCTTCTTCTACATATTCTATGAGCTTCATCAATAACTATGTAATGCGACAATCCCATGCTTTCTCCTGAAACATACATGTAATGGGCTATTTTTCTTAGAAGGGTTTCTGATAAAATAGCTTTCACATGGTCACCAGGCAAATTAGCCATAGCTACTACACTAGGTTTACTAAGAATGTCTGAAAAGCTTATCGTGGTCTCTCTAAATATCGATGTTGATAACAGTCTAATGTATGGCTTTAACCCCTCATATCTTGATCTCTCACCACTGCTTCTAGCGTACTCTATTCTCTTCTCTATAACCTTAAGCAATGTCAGAAATGTTGGTGGCTTTAGCTTCCATGTTTCAGGATCATCGTTTATTATTCCCTTCTCAGCGTAAGCTTCTTCTAGGAGATCTTCGAGAACGGCTCTTTGGAGGTTACCTAGTCTAAACACGCGTTGTATAGTATCAGCTACTTGAACTATTCTTTCTCTTGGAGAACATTCATCAAGTTCTAAGGGGTTTATAGATATTTTGGAAGCATCTACGACTATGCCGTCAAGTTCCTCAATAACTCTAACATATTCATTGTGTGGATCTATAACTAAGCAAGGTATTGCCCATTGGTAATAAAGTTCTTTTATTAGTTTTTTAGCTAGGCTCGACTTTCCAGTCCCACTGCTTCCAGCTATTAAAATATGGTAGTTTATTTGAGAATAGGGGTTGTAAGTATATGTCCCTGATTCAACTTTCCAATACCAACTTGGAGATTTGGGTAAGTGAAGTTTCTCTTTCAACCACACGTTAGCAGGTTTACCATACACTAGTCTAGAAACTATTTTACCTATTTTGACACCTTCTATTACCTTTTCTTCTTCCACGGTGCTTTCAAGTGCAACACCTTTAAACATAGCATAGGGAAGGATAATCCATGAGGCTACAGCACATAAATTTTTACTTGCTCTATACCCTTTTAATACAAGCAATAGTAGAGAAAAAACAACTCCGAGAATGTACATTACTTCCTCATATATCTCCATAGGCTTAATTAACGTTATAAGAAAGGCAATTAACATTACAACTGAAGACTTAGCTAATAGGTTTTTCTGAATGCTTCTTAAAGACATTCCTATATTTTTTAACCTATCAACTACTACGTCTCCTCTTTTAAGAATTAAGCTCCATGAATAATATGATGCTATAAAAGCTGAAAACACTATGGCGTAGGTTATTGGATTGCCGATTATATTATCTATATTTATCGTTATTACAGCTAACCTATACTCATGAATAAACGTTAAACATACGTTTAGTAATTTCTTTATAATAAGCAAAGATAGTACGGCTGAAAATGTTTCTACTAATGCTGCTATTGGGGACTCGAGAAGTATGGAAGCAATTATTAAGGATAAAGAGATAAAAGCCCACACTATGTATATGTTCGCTATAAAAGCTGCATAAACACCGGATAGTAAGTAGAGTATTATAGCCAGCTGAACTACGGTAAGTAAGATACATTTCAACCCTAAGTCCATGGCGTACTTTCCCACAATAAAAGTTTAAAATAAAATATTAAATAACCCTAACCACCTATTATCTTGAAGTATAGAGGCAAAAGTGTTGTAAATAATTTGGTCACAATGAGCACCATAAAGTTTGAAGACTTAGGTTTAAACAGAAAACTCATTAACGTAATTAAGAAGTTCGGATACGTAGAACCAACTAGGATTCAAAGAAAGGCTATTCCTTTAATTCTTAAAGGCTACCATACATTAGTAGTTAGCGCTACTGGATCTGGAAAAACAGAAGCCTCGCTATTTCCAATATATTCTAAAATACTAGACTTAGGTCTTGAGAAAATGAGTAATGTTTATTGTATATACATTACACCATTACGAGCCCTAAACAGAGATATTATGAGGAGAATGGGGAAAGTAGGTAGAGCTTTAAATATAAAAGTTTCAGTAAGGCACGGAGACACGCCGAAAAATGAGCGAAGAAAGATAGTTAGAAATCCTCCACATATCATCATAACCACTCCGGAAACTTTTCAATTCCTCTTAGTTGGCCCACGTTTAAGAGAGCTTCTTAGAAACGTTAAATGGGTTGTAATAGATGAGCTTCATGAGCTTATATGTAGTAAGAGAGGGATTTCGCTCGCTGTGGCGCTAGAGAGGCTTTCTGTGCTATCTAATCAGAGAATTCAGAGAATAGGACTTTCAGCCACTATAGGAGATGTTGATTTAGCCAGAAGATTCCTTGGAGGTTTTAGGAAGGTTAAAGTTGCTATCGAAGATGTAAAGAAGCCTATGTCAATAATTGTAGACTATTCTAAACCCATATTAGACGATGATTATTTAATGAACGCTTATCTGATCCGACCTGAATTCGCTGCAAGACTTAGGAAGATAAAGGAATTTATAGGGAAAACGGGTTTAACCATAGTTTTCACCAATACTAGGGATCTTGCTGAAATTGTAGGTTTAAACCTTAAAAAGATATTTGGCGTCAATGTCCTGGTTCATCATGGAAGCTTATCTCGGGAAGTAAGGTTAAAAGCCGAAGAGATGTTGAGGAAAAAGTCTGTGAAAACTATAGTTGCAACATCATCGCTTGAACTGGGAATTGATATAGGTTTCGTGGATCTCGTTATACAATATGGTTCTCCTAGACAGGCTACTAAGCTTATTCATAGAATAGGTAGGAGCAGACATAAAGAGTTTGAAACTTCTAAGGGTATAATAATCACTACAGATAACCTTGATGATATTCTAGAATCCGCTGTAATTGCTAGGAGAGCATTGAACGGTATTTTAGAAAAACCTATTATGCCAGCTGGGTCTTTAGATGTTTTAGCACATCAAATTGTAGGCTTAGCTCTAGAGTATAAGGTTTTAGATATAAACAAGGCCTTCTCTATAATCAGCAAGGCTTACCCATATAGAGATTTTGACTATGAAACATTTAAAGAGCTCATTAAATTTCTTAATGAAATAGGAGTTATAAGGTACCGTGGAGAGCTCCTAGGGAGAACCGCTAAATCCTGGAAATACTACTATGAAGTCACTATGATACCTGATGTGAGGCAATATGCAGTTAAAGATATTGTAACAGGCAAAGTTATTGGAATGCTTGATGAAAAATTTGTAATTGCTAACTGCGATGTAGGTTCTAAGTTCGTTTTATCGGGTATGGTATGGGAGGTTATTGGTATTGGCGAAGAATGTGTTTATGTAAAACCTACTATTAAAGACTTAGGTATTTTACCGTGGTGGGAAGGAGAACTAATACCGGTTGATTTCAAAGTTGCCAGAGAAGTTGGTGCCTTCAAGAGAAGAGTGTTTAACAACGATTTCTCCGCTTTAGACATGTACCCCCTAAGTGAAGAAGCAAAGAACATTATATTAGAGAAAATACGTTACCAAAAGAGTAAAGTAGGCTTTATTCCCTCAGATAGACACGTAGTTGTAGAGTCTCTGGGAAAAATAGCTATAATTCACATACATCTAGGTAGTAGAGGGACGTTCACATTATCTACTCTCATTTCCCACATGCTGAGGAGTACAGGTTTAAACTTTATTCTCAAAAACGATCCCTATAGAGTATTTATCATTTCAAGTAAATTCATAAAAGCTGACTTCATAGTTAAAATACTGGAGAGTCTTTGCTCCACCACTAAACACGTGCTTAGAACGATGCTAGCAGATGAACTTAAAAGAACTAAACTTTTTAAATGGCATTTATTCAATGTGGCTAAGCGGTTTGGCGCTTTAAAACCTGGCGTCTCTTATAGTGCCGTATTGAGAATTCTACCAACATACGAGAATACGTTAATAGGGTTAGAAGCTCTTAATGAAATAATCACGTTTAGAACTGATTTAGATTCCGTACTAAAGGTGCTAAGAGATTTAAGAGATGGCAAAATAAAGCTCTTAGTTTATAAGGAAAAAGATCCAATGCCATTAACAGCTAAAATTTTAAGTGCTCAAATAACGTTTATTGAAGCCTCCCACGAAATACCCTCCATCGTTAAGGCATTTAAAGAAAGATTACTTAACAAGAAAGTTAAACTAGTATGTGTTAAGTGCGGCTACGTGTTTAACAATGTTAGAGTAAGGGATCTTCCTGAAAGATTGCAATGTAGAAAATGCGGAGCCGGGTTCTTGACCGTGCTTTCACCCAATGATGTTGAAGCAGAGAATATTATTAGGAAAAGAGCGAGAGGCTTGAAACTGAGTTCTTTTGAGAAAAATGTTTTGAAAGATGAGATACTTAAAGCTGACCTTGTTCTAAGATTTGGAAAATACGCAGTAATAGCTCTTTCAACGTATGGTGTAGGTCCAAAAACTGCTGCTAGGGTTTTAGGTGAGATAGTTTATGGTGAAGAAAACTTTTACAAAGCATTACTTAAGGCTGAAATGGATTTTATAAGGACTAGGAAATATTGGGACATTTAGCTGCTAACCTTACCCTTAATAGCTTTTCTAAAAACTTAGCTACTTCTTCTCTTTTCCTCCTAGTTTCTCTTCTCCACGCATCATACCTATTTAGGATTAACGCATTTACTATTTTCTCAACCATGACATCAGCTATTGGACATATATCTAAACATATCCTACACATAATACATGTTGTGGAGTTAACTATAACTTCATAGTCTTTAGATATACTTATTGATCCAGTGGGGCATAGTGTAACACAGGATAGACATTTCGTACAGAACATGCTTCTATAAGTGAGCTTAACGGCGTCCAATGTTTCCTCAACTATATTATTCTTTGCTTTAACTATCAACAGTCCTCTCTTGTTGAAGGTAAATTTCGCATCTCTACTATCATTTTTTACTACTAACACTTCTTCTTTCCTTACCACATTATTTCCTAGTATGCTACAGGCCTTTTCCACTTTGGTCAAATCAATGCTCTTAGAAAACAGTATGCTGGCTTCTTCATTATCAATATTGGTTTTAACTACGTACATGTCAAGCCATGCTCTATATTGCTCACGCCATTTCTCAATAAATTCCCTATGTTTTCTGGCCAAGAGTTTTTTAGGAGTTGCTGGCCCAAGCCATCTCCACAAACCTAGAGTTACCCACTCCTTTGGAGCATTAATTCTTTTTGCCCACTTGTATAGGAAAGACTCCCATTTATCCCATAATGCGGGATGGGTTTTCTTTACTACTTCAAACTCTGCTAGTCTACTTGCTGGGCACATGTAGCAACCTATTCTGTCAAATCCCATGGAGTATAGCGGATTTACTTGGAGCTTATTCTTAAAGATATATAGCCAAATAGCTAATTGGTTCCAATACTGAATTGGAGATATACTTACTATTGTCGGTATCCATTTATTCCTCCATATCCTTGGGCTTCTTGCCCTATCGAGAGACTCGTATGCTCTTTGACCCACTATGTTGAGTATTCCGTTAGGATAGTCTTTAAGCATTTTCCTGGCTAGTGGTACTAATTTCGCTACCTTACAGCACCATCTGTAGTCTCTTGCTGGCGGCCCATAGAAACCTACGGACTCCCAAAAAGCGTTTCCTGCATCAGCTACTTCTAAGTCTAAGCCATAACGGTCTGCTACTTCATGCACTGTTCTTATGGTTTCGGGGAGTTCAATACCCGTGTTGTTAAATAGAAGTGGACAATCCCCCAAACTTTGTAAAGTTAAATGTAGTGAGACTAAACTGTCCTTACCCCCAGAAAACGATACCAAGATTCTTTTAGAAATCTTAGCGCGTATTTTTTCAAGAAACTTTGTAGCCTCCTGCACCATACTATTTAGACGTTCCTCGTTTGCCTTAATTACATCCTCTATGGTTGCTTTTCTTGCGCTTGTTTCAAAGTAGAACTTCCGCCTATATACTTTAACTACCTTCATTTTACCATAAGACACTACCTTAGCTAGCCCTATAGGTTCTTCTCTGGCATTTAGTAGTACTACATATCGTTTTTCCGAGAGAGTGGGCGAGGCTATTATTTGTGTTGGTTTCACTTTCCCGCGGACAATTACTGTTTCAATGCTGTTCTCCTCAATTAGTTTTAAAGCACCATAATATGATGGCCTAAATTCCCATCTGTTCTCAAATGGGTTATATAACATTATGCCGAAAATATTACCGTCAATTATTACCTCCTTAGCGTCATCTATGTGTGTTGTTTTATTAAGCAAGATTATTTTCTCATAGAAGAACTTGGTCTTTAATTTTTCTCTGATGTTCAATGAGCTTAGAATCTGACTTATGTCATGTTCAAATGCTATTCTAACATCTCCGGGTTCTCTGAGTTTTATCTCGTAACCCTCACCACCACATTTATAACATCGGCTACTTAAAAGGGGGACATTACACGTAGGGCACCAATATGTTCTTGATGTTAGGGGCCAATATTTTTTGAATACCACTTAACTTTTCCTCTCATATTCTCTCTTTTTCCTCTCATAGTTTTCTCTGGTGTCTATTATTTTTGCTGGAACACCTGCTACGACAACGTTTTCAGGTACACTCTTTGTAACAACTGCTCCAGCAGCTACTACGGAGTTTCTGCCTATTTTTATTCCCGCAATAAGAACAGCATTAGCGCCTATAACTGCGTTATCCTCTATAGTCACCCCGCATAGTCTTCTACTTGGAGGGTATTTGTCGTTAGTTATGATCACGTTCGGCCCTAGAAAGACATTATTTCCTATTGTAGTTTTAGGTGGTATATAGGCATTTGACTGTATGCTAACATTATTACCTATGGTTACGTAACCGTCGATTACTGATTGAG
Source organism: Desulfurococcales archaeon ex4484_217_1 (assembly GCA_002254745.1). Lineage (GTDB taxonomy): Archaea > Thermoproteota > Thermoprotei_A > EX4484-217-1 > EX4484-217-1 > EX4484-217-1. The sequence goes on along the minus strand of NJED01000001.1, from coordinate 24,964 downwards.
TACCTATTTTCGTATTGCTTCCTATAATTACATGTTCTCTTATAAGGACGTTATGACCTGTTTCCACATTATCTCCTAGTACTGTTTCCTCGTATATTATGGTGTTTGCTCTGATTATACATTTTTCACCTAGTCTTGATCCCTTACTTATTTCATTATATAGGTTAAATGGTTTCATTTTGGGCAGTTTCTTTAATACGTTGATGATTTTTCTTCTCGCAGGATAACCTACAATAACATTATTTCCCAATATAGTATGTTCCCCTATTACAGATTCACCTAAAATAACTACATAGCCTTCTAGTATTACGTTGCCTAAAGTAGCTTTTTCAGACACATAGAACATTAATACACACCTTACCATACTAGGCCGAAGTATTGACAATATAGGTTTTAGACTTATAAATATATGGTTTGTTTAAATTCCTTTTTAGTCATATTTATATTTAATCATAGGTATTACTGAAGTATATGTTTAAACTTCACATTGAATATTTGCTCTGAATTTTTCAATATATGATTAAAGATGTTAATGGGTATTACTTAGGGAAAGGAGGTATATATTTTAGCTTCACAGAAAACTGTTGTACACTAAGGTGATATCTATGCCTGTTATTTATCTTTGCAGAAACTGTGGCTTTATATTATACCGGTTTGAGAGAGTAGGGCAAGATTACTATGGACTGCCAACACCTAGTGAGATAATGAACTGGTATGGTGGTGTTTGCCCTAAATGTAATTCGAAACTTAGAAAACCTACTTTGTCAAGTATAAGAGTTGGACTTCGAGGAAAACTGATTACCTTAAGGCAGTAGCTTTCAATTGAGCTTTCTTTACAGTACCTTTTCTTTCCTCACTATAATGATTTAATAGCTCTATTATAGCTTTCCTTATTGCTTCGCTTCTGCTTGAGAAGTAGCCTTTCCTGACAAGTTCATCGAGTTCTTCAAGGATTTCCCTCCTTAGCTTAAAAGTTACAACAACAGTATCGTCAAGCCATATGGTCGACAATTAGAATATCACCTAAAAGTAATACCGTAGTATATAATATAAAAGTATTTTTGGTATAGTGTTTCTTCAGTAGTTTTTAAGGTTCCCGCAAGGTTTCTTTTAAAACCCCCTATATTTTTATGGGTGAGAGAGTGAGTATAGACAGTATAATTAGCGATTTAACTACAAGAGTCATTACGGCAGCTTGGGCTTTATTCATGCTATCATGGGCTATAGGCTGGTTATTGAAGGGCTCACCTATCCCAATATATAGAGTTAAAAGATTCGGCCAGGACATGGTTGAAGACGCAATAATGGGAGCTTTTTGGCTAGCCATAGGTACTAGTATTTTCGCACTTATCAAATACTTGGCTTCAGCATTTTAGAAAGTCGAGCATGGGAAGTATCATGGATCAGTTTCTTATACTAGCGTACTCGTTGGCAATACTTACATACTACTTAGGTGTACTTATTTACGCTCTACCTATACCATGGTGGGGTATTAAGAAATGGGCTCCCACGCTTATTTATGACGCTCTTGCTGCATCTATTCTTATCTTTATGTTTTCCTCCATAATCGAAGTGGTGAACTATCTTGGCTCTATATTGAATGTAGATTGGCAACTATATTTTGAATGGATTACAGGTAGAATTGCCATCTTGGGTTCGTTCATTTCTACTCTTATGACCTTCTCTACGATGCTGTCTAGTGCAGGCATGAAAGCACTATCTACGGCAGGTCTTGGCCCTATAATAAGTTTAGCAACATATACGCTAATTGTTCTTGAGCTTCTCTTCATACTAGGCCTCATTTTCCAACAATTCTTCGCAAAAATACTTGTTATAGGTGTGTTACTATATTCCGTACCTTTCAGAGTAACAAGAGGTGCGGGAGCATCTTTAATTGCCATGTCGATAATTTTCTCTCTTGCCTTACCGTTACTGCCTGCGTTTGCTGAAGCCTTTGTTGTTGAAAGTGCTGAGGAAAACATCAGTGAAGTTATTGAGAGAATAGGCAGCATAAATATTGAAAAATGGGGAATAGCTTTTGTTAAAGGACAAATACTTGATATAAAAGGACATCCAATAGTTGGAGCGCTTACAAAATGGTATGCGAGACATGGGGGGGAAGAAGTCTTTGCAGCATCATATATTACCTTGGATAATGGTTGGTTTGATGCCGGTAGACCGCGTGGAGGCCTTCCATATAGTATACCGTTAAAACTAAAGGTGGTTTATTGTGGTACAAAACTATCTCCAGAATTAGAAATAATAGATCCGCAAAGGGACTTCATATATGATCCTTTCAAAGACCCTAACGCCGACTACTTTATCGAGCTGAGAATGAAAGACACTATTATCGTAGATGAATATTTCATCATTAAGTTAAGCGATACTGGAGCCATAAGCTTGTTAAAAATTAGTAAAAATGAGAACGAGGTAGCGTTGAAGCTTAATGCAAGTAAATCATCAATATTGACTACAATTGTACATGAAGACTACAATGTTAGCAAAATCAAGGTTAACAATGTGCAGTTAGAAAGTCCTACTGAGGTGAGGAAGTGGGGCCAAATTAACTTCTACATTTACAACGTCACTATAGAGGAAGGCTTGTATGAGATAAAAATATTCATTAACCCTAAGCAGCAGATAAAGAAACCAAAAATAAGCAGTAGGGGCTACTTAGAATCTCTATCAGGAAACATAAATAATTTAGAGGATTTAGGTAGAACCATAGCTAGTGCTATTTTCGAATGGATAATGCTGCCAATAACCTATCTTTCTATTCTCATAATGTCAACTTATTCTTTAGCATACGTTATTGGTGGTAGAAGAGTGCGGTTACCTATAAAAACTTGAGCGTGATATTATGGAACCCTTTAAAACTATGATAATAATGTATATCCTTACCATAATATTTGTAGTATACAGTGTGCTCACGCATTTAAACCAAATAGACTTATCCTTATCAATACTGCTCTCTATTCTAATATTTTTCCCCGTATTAGCTATCTTAACTTATTACAGGAACATAGTAAGAGGTGAGATTAGTGGAAAGTAATAAAGTAATACCATATGTGCTTATAACAGTAGGCCTAACTGTTTTCATATACATTTCTGGTATTCGCTTTCTCGAATATCCATATTACCTAGTCTTACTGGTGCTCCCAACAATTATTGCCGCATCTTTAATGATGATAGGTAAAGGGAAATTTGGGAGACTGCTAAGCATTAGATTTAGAGGAAGGAATATTAAAGACATAAACGATTTTCATGTTGAAGAGAACATAGCGATTATACCCAGCAAAGATGTATACAAAGGAGCAGTAGTATATGCGGTAAGCGAAATACCATATACGTTTGCCGATGTATCCCAAAGCTTCTTACTGCAGCAAATAAGAGCTTTCACTAACTTTATAGTTGCATCTGAAGATAATACCTCTCTACTTTTAATTAAAAAGAGCGGAGATGTGAGGAAGTACATTAGAAATCTTGAGCGCACCATAACTAACTATAAAGTGTTGCTTTCTGCGGATCCTGCTAACCCCTATGTCCAGAGAAAACTGCAGAAACTTGAAACATTATTTAATAGAATAAGTAGAGGAGAAACGCCAGTCAATGTGAAAATGTATTTAGTAGCCACAGCGCAAGACAAAAATGTTAGAAGACTCTACGAGAAGCTAAAAAGGAAAGGTGAAACATTATCATCGACTTTTAAAGCGAGTTTAGGACTAGAGTTGAAGAGAGCATCTGAAGAGGAAGTATTAGAAGCTATAACACATGGTCTTCTAGGTGAAAGTAAACCTATAACCGTGCTCGAATCCAACTTGGGTTTCCTAACACCCATAGGGTATGTTAAAAGACCAAAGATTTCAGGTGGGGGAATATTTATAGGTGAAGATATAGACTATGGAACGCTAGTATTTTACGACTTCGAAAAATACTTAACTAAGCACATGGTTATTGTTGGACCTACAGGTAGAGGTAAAACAACATTACTATACACAATAGCTAAGAGGGTTATTGGGCAATACGATGTACCTATATGGGTTCTGGATTTGAGAGGAGAATTTATTGGGCTAAGTAAAACTATAGGCGTTTCAATAGTAGACCCTGAGAAAACACCAGTTAATTTAATGTTGCCATGGTTTACAAGTCCAAGACTTAGAGCTAAACAATTAGTAGACCTTATTAAGGCATTAACAGACTTAGAACCTGCTGAAGAATATATACTCTACATGTCGATACTTAAATCGTATGAACGCACTCAACATCCCAACTTGGAAACTCTAATAAGTATAATTAAAGAAGAAAAATCTTCAAATCCTGAACTTGAGCTAAAATTTTACACACTACTTACGAAAATAGAACAATTAAATAGTAAAGTATTTTTAGGTAGTAACTACAACAACGTATTCTCCATAGTGAAGAAACCTGTAATTTTTGCCCTATACAAGCTACCTGAAGAATATAGAAAAGTATATGCATTAGCAATTTTGCAAATACTTACCAATTACATGCTAACATTGACGCCAACAAATAAGCTTAGGCACTTAGTTCTCATAGATGAAGCTTGGAGATTAACTGACACTAAGTCAAGTTCGAAAATAGTTAGAAGCTTAGTAAAAGAAGGTAGAGGATACGGCTTAGCCGTAGCCCTTGCATCACAGGATATTACTGATTTCCCGAAAGACGTACTTGATAATGCTGGTACAATCATAGTATTTGGCTCTAACAGCAAAGACTATATAGAAGCTGTAGCTAAGTACATGAAACTTAATGAGGAAGAGAAAGAGAGAATGACATGGTTAAAAACAGGAGAAGCATTAATCAGAATTACAGGAGATCCTAGACCAATATGGGTAAAAATAATACCGGAAAACATGGAGACACGAAACATAATAACTAAGGTGGAAAATAGGTAAAATATAATAAAACCCAGTATTATTGTTCTAGAAATAGAACCGTGTGATCTAACCTCGCAAGGGTAGGGATGAACACGGAGGTCACCCCTAGGCAGCATCATACATCCCAATCAACACTCTCTTTGGTGGTTCTTCTTGAACAATTTAAGTAGTATTATACCCATACATGCCGAGTCCTACTTTATAGTTGAACGGAACGGTATTTTCAATCAAATATTGAAATATCAATATCTTGACCCAGAAGAGTATTTTTACAAGCTTCTCCATAAACCCCGTGAATATTATAATGAAATTAACAGGCTATATTCTGTTATTAAGGAAATCTTGAGAGAAGAGAAAGTTCTCATAAACGGTCAGCAAGTAAACTTAGACGTTAAGTTTATAAATATTGACTTTATAGGGTACGTTGATCTACCTTACATAGTATATTTCATAAAGTTTAAAGGAGCATTAAAGAGGGGCATTAACATCTTTGAGGACTACTATGATAAGACCGTAGCAGAGTACGACTATGAAGTATATTGGTTCTTCCCGGAACGAACCAAAATACTTGAAGTTTACGTTGATGGAGACTATGACCTTGTAAGCAACAATAAACTCTTCATTTGGGTTAGAAAGGGCGATAGGATGTCAGGTTGCGAAAGAATAGTTTTTAAGCTCGCTTAATTTTCAGCACATTCCTATAATACTTTACTAAAGGGTTCTTTACATTACATTCTTCGATACATAGACCAAGTGTTCTCATAGTATCGCAATTGTAGGGTTTATATTTTTTCCTAGAACCTCTTAAGCCTGCAAGGTGTTCAACCTGGTATTTGGCAATAGTTTCATCAAAATCTGGCAGTTTCCTAAAAACGTTAACAACAGAGTTTACATCTAATCCTATGTTGAGGAGAAAAGTGGCTAAAGCAAATCTAGCATGGTGTGAAAGATGTTTACCATCTAATGCATCTTGATATAGGGCTTTGATGCATGGGGGAAAAGCTTCAAAAACTATAATTCCTAAACTTCGGAGTTCATCAAATTTCTCTCTCATACTAGCATAGAGTGCATATTGTGCGTGCTCTTTCCTAATTTTCTGCACTTCTACTTCTACGTCACTTAAGATTTCCTTAATTAAGCTAGGTACTTCTTCCTTAGTTAAGGGCTTAACTTGACGTTCTATAATATTAGTTATGATTTCAACCAAATACCTAATAACCTTCTCCCTGGTTAAGTAAACAAATCCTTCTGAAACTATTTGATTAACTAGTTTCCAAGAAAGGTCGCTATGAAGCCTTATGGACTTAAGATAATCTTTAACGTGAACTCTAAATACATATTTTACATCATATATTATTCCCTTACTGATAAAGTAAGGAATTCTCAAAGGTCTCTGCTCTATATTATCTAGCAATATTCCTAATGTGTTTGCTATTACGGACAAAACATCATTACTTTCGCTTACCAAGTACTTCCTTATTCTTTCAGCTTCAGCTACTGCATACCTTCTGATAAGCCATTTATCATTGATAATGGATAGTACAATTATGCTTAAATAGTATGCTGCAATTTCTTCATCATCAGATACTCCGAAGGGATCAGGTATTTTTCCTTTTATTGCACCTAAAATTCTCTCTCTTACTCTTCTCTTTAACTTTTCAATGTCCATGGTTTTTAAGATCTCTATAAAACCTAGCTTCACATTATACTTTATGTTAAAATATTGTGTAGGTTGAATTAAAAAAGGGTATTTAGTAAAGTCTATGTGTACTTTCACGCTTTTCCTAGAACTTTGTCTGTTCATAGTTAAACAGCTTGGGCACTAAAATTACTCTACCCTAATTTTAAATCCTTCCTCAGCTTCCTCCTTTACTTTCTTTATTTTAACTTCAAGGACGCCGTTTCTATAGTTTGCTTTAGCTGTTTCAGGTTTAACATCAGCAGGTAATTCTACTTCTTTATAGTACTTCCTATCACCACTAGCTGCTGAGATTACTAATGTCCTGCCCTTAATTTTTACATCTATATCCTCCTTGTTCACTCCGGGAACTTCAGCAACAACTGTTATTGTATCCTTATCCTCTATAACATCTACAAGAGGTTCTCTTTCCTCAGAAATCTTTGGTCTGCCTGCAATACGTCTAACATTGCCGAACTCTTTAATTATAGGTTTACCGTCGGGGCCTATGGTTATACTGAAACCGTAAACGTAAGGACCATATACTCTTCTTTCTCCAAATTCTTCAGCTAATTCTTCCATTCTCTCTATTCTTCTCATCCAATCTCTAAACTCCTTATCAAGGTTTTCAAAAATGTCTTCAAAAAATTCGTCAAAAATGTCCCAGAAACTTTTTCTTCTTCTAGGCATATACACATACACCTTGGTTTCTAAATTCCGTTTCAAGTATTTCTAAAAATGTATGAGTATAAAAGCTTTAAATAAAAACTCTAAAACATAATACACTATGTTGGCTTCTAAACTATTCCTTAATAACTAGTTTTAATCCGTAAAATATGTGTTTAAATTTTGAGAAGGAGTCTAGGTTAAGAATGACATCGTTTCCTTCTCTCATATAGTTTAACCCTTTAAGAGGATTGCGAGGGGGTTGAGGAAGGCCTCTGGGAACATCTTTACCCACATATTTCCACTTGACCTTAGTTTTTCCATGTTCTCTAACGTAGGTTATTTTCCACCAGTAGCGACCATGATAAATATACTTCTTACCTTTCACACTGACTACGTGTGTTGGTTTTAAGTAAAATCCAAACTTCTTAACTAAGTTATTGTATTCTTTAAGTTCCTCTACGTACTCTCTTTGAACAGCAAGAATTCTCCTATAGCCGTCAATTATTCTTACTTTAGACATTATTTAAAACCCTACTGGTCAGCTGCGGCCATTTATATCATCGGCTTTCGCTCAGAGAGGGAAAGGTTCATCATCTCCTAGAATATTTACTGTTGTGAGAGAAGTATTTAGCTTTTCAACGCATATAGTATATTAAAGCTTAATTGAGGTGAACAATGTTTAAGGAGAAAATAGTTTCTGCAGCAGTGCCTCAAACAGAGAAGGGTAAACAATACCACATTCACTGCAAACCTGGAGATGTAGCTCCATATGTTCTTTTGCCTGGAGACCCAGGAAGAGTTTACAGAATCGCCAAGTACTGGGATGAGAAAAGAGAAGTAGCAAAGCATAGAGAGTACGTAACTTTCACCGGGAAGTATAGAGGAGCTCCCATATCTGCAACAAGTACTGGTATAGGCGGGCCGGCGGCTGCAATAGCTGTTGAAGAGCTTTTACGTGTAGGTGCCCACACATTCATAAGAGTAGGTACTACGGGGGCTATTCAAAAGTTCATTGGAGTTGGGGACTTAATAATTACTACAGCTGCTGTAAGACTTGATGGAACAAGTAAGCAGTACGTATTTACAGAGTACCCTGCTGCCGCCAGCTATGAAGTTGTTTTAGCACTTATTGAAGCGGCAGAAAGTTTAGGAGTAAAATATCACGTAGGCATATCAGCTTCCACGGATTCTTTCTATACTGGACAAGGTAGACCCGGGTTTAAGGGTTATATGTTAAGCTGGATGAAAAACATAATCTCTGATCTTCAAAGAGCAAATGTTTTAAATTTTGAAATGGAATCTTCTACAATATTTACACTAGCTAACATTTATGGTGCCAGAGCTGGTAGTGTATGTGCTGCAGTAGCCAATAGGGTAACTGACGAATTCATTGTAGATGCTGGCGTAGAAGATGCTATAAAAGTAGCTAATGAAGCTGTCCGCATACTTTACGGGTGGGATAATATAAAGACAAAAAAAGGCAAGAAGTATTTCTATCCTTCCTTAACCATGTAAGCTTTAAGGATGAAAATATGGAAGCAAAAACTTTAGTTTCGAAACTTGTCAGTAACATTATATCTTGGAAAATTAGAAGTTCAACAGAGCTAGTTGAGGAAACTCTTAATACTCTAGAGTGCATAATTAAGAAGTCTAAAGATCTTAACTCATTAGTATTAGACATTATCTATATGGTAAATGAAGTAATTAAGGTTAGACCTACAGCTGCAATGCTAATTAACTGTTCTAGGGACATTTTACTAGAATTAAACAATGTAGTTAATAGTAAGCCTAAATTGCCCAAAGCCAAGGAAGCATTACTGAACAAGATCAGGAGAATAAAAGGTAGAATGACGAACAGCATAGAAAGAATAGCTACCATAGGTGCTAATAGAATAATTCCAGGAGACATAATAATGACTTCTGCTTATAGTAAGACAGTTATGAAGATTTTTGAAAAAGCTTTGGAACAAGGTAAAAAATTCGAAGTTTTTGTTACAGAATCTAGGCCAGGCGACGATGGGAAAATAGTTGCTTCTGAACTAAGCAAATTGGGGCTAAAGGTAACTTTAATTGTAGACTCGGCCATGAGATATTTCATGAAGTATACTACTAGGGTGCTTCTGGGAGCAGAAGCTGTAGCAGCTAATGGAGCAGTAATTAGTAAAGTCGGCTCGTCGCTCATGGCCCTAATAGCTCATGAAGCTAGGGTTAGGGTTTTCGTAGCCGCATCAACGCTCAAATTCAACTATGAAACAGTTTTTGGAGAACTCGTTAGGATACCTCAAGCACCTGAAGAAACCATATTACCCGGAGAAGTAAAGGAGAAAATAGGAGGTATTAAAACAGAAATACCTGTATTAGATGTCATACCTCCAGAGTACGTAGATGCCATAATAACAGAGTATGGGGTAATAGCTCCTCAAGCCATACCGCTACTTATGCGTGATCTTTTAAGGACATGGCCCCCTAAGGCAGCAGATGTTAGCGAAATAATAAGCAATATATTGGAGGTAACGAAAAGTGCATGAGATGAAATGTCCTGAAGAGGTTTATCAAATAGCAGATGATATAAGAAGTATGAAGATAAGAGGAGCAGGTAGAATAGCTAGAGCAGCAGCTAAAGCATTAAAAATTGCTGCTGAAAAATACGAAGGACCTGCAGACGTAGAGTCTTTTATAACTTACGTAGATAGTGTAGCTAAAATACTCTTAGGAACAAGACCTACAGCTGTTTCCTTACCTAACGCTGTTATGTATGTTACTTCGAGACTAAGAAGAAAAAGACCAGTGAACGTAAATGAGGCTAAGCTAATAGTTAAGAAAACAGCTGATGATTTTATAAACTACTCATTAACCGCAACAGAGAAAATAGGGTTCATAGGTTCAAGAAGAATTCTAAGTGGAGAAACAATATTAACACATTGTAACAGTACTGCAGCGCTTTCAGTTATAATACATGCGCATAGGCAAGGCAAGGATATTAAAGTTTATGCCACAGAGCCGACACCGTTGCAGCTAATGGAGCAGTAGTTAATAAAATAGGGACTTCAAACATAGCACTAGCAGCGCATGAGGCTAGAGTAAGGGTTTTTGTAGCTGCTGAAACTTACAAGTTCAGTCCAGCTACAGTAATAGGGGAGCTCGTGGAGATAGAGGAGAGAGATCCAAGAGAAATAGTTGATGAAAAGTTCTTGAAAGAAAATCCGAACGTTATCGTAAGAAATCCAGCATTCGACGTAACTCCACCAGAATACATAGATGCTATTATAACAGAGGAAGGACTTATACCGCCCCAGGCAGCATATCTCATATTAATCGAGAAGTTTGGATGGGTGATTCAAGACTACTTTATAAGTAAGTATTCTTTAAGAGAGGAGGATGAAGATTGGTACCAGATGTCATAGCTATAGGCAATGCTAATGTAGACATAATAATGTATGTTGAAAAAGTTCCTGCAGAAGACGAGGCAGTAGAAGCTTACGATACAATAATTTCAGCTGGAGGCTCTGCATCAAACTACGCAGTAGCTCTCTCAAGGTTAAACGTTAAGAGCGGGTTTATAGGGAGAATTGGCAGCGATAGTTTTGGAGAATTTATTAAAAAGGAATTTGAAAAGGAAAAAGTTGACATATCTCACTTAAAAATAGATAGTAGATATCCAACGGGTAAAGTGTTCATCATAGTTACTAGAGATGGCATCAGGAGAATGATAGCTTACCGAGGTGCAAATGCCTACATTTCAAGAGACGATTTAGATGAAGAATATATTTCGAAAGCAAAAATAGTCCATGCAGCTAGCATAAGGAAGGAACTAGCTGAAGACATAGCTAAAATAGTTTCAAAATATAATGCTGCATTCAGCTATGATCCGGGATCGATAGTTTGTAAATACGGTATAAAAGGTTTCATAAACATATTCAAGCACGTCAAAATACTGTACTTGAATTTAAGAGAACTAAAATGCTTAACAGGTTCAAGAGACCCCGAGTCAGCATCGCAACTATTGAAATATGGTCCTAAACTCGTTGTTGTAAAAATGGGTTCTAAAGGATCATACATAGTGTTAAGTGATGCGAGGATAAGAGTACCACCATATAAACCGAAACAGGTCGTCGACACTACAGGTGCTGGGGATGTTTTTGCAGCTGCATTGACGGCATCGTTACTTAAAGGCTATAGTCTATGGGACTCAGCACTCTTTGCAAGCGTAGCTGCCGGGATTAAAGTAGGTAGGAAAGGAGCCAGAAACGGTATACCATATGAGCAAGAAGCACTTTCAATATTTAATGAATTACGTGAGAAACTTAGCAGAGGTCTCATACTATCCTAAGAATTTAAATAACCTTAACTATAAATGAAATCCCTATTTTCTTTACCGTACTTTCGAAGACTTCTTGATCGAATGTCGTAAAGAAGTTATTCCACCCTCTAGTAAACTTATTGTCCTTAATGGCTATTCTCTTTTTGAAACTCTCACTATCAAATACTTTACCTTCAACATAGGATATGAGGCTTAGCACAGTATTCCATGGGCTTACATAGTATTTTAATTTAGGGATTAACTTACGTAGCTCGTTAAAGTATTTTGTCTGTCCAAGTAATGTACCATACCCTGCATCTCCCTCTACTTCAGTATATCTAAATAGCGGGTAGTCATCGTATCTATCAACTAACGTGAATAGCTCGAAAACTTTGCCTCTCGGTATATCTTCGTAACACATTAACCCCAGTTTAAATATTGAGTATTCAGCAATAATGTATCCTAATATTTTCTCTCTAAATCTAGGTTTTTGGATGTTTTTTATACGTAGTTCAATAAACACCATTTCGTTAAGCCTCAACTTAGTTTACGGAGATTAAAATACTTAAAACATTAAACCACTATATTACAATGGTGAAAAAGAATATGGCCGAGGAAATACCTTTAAGACCCTTAGGTAAGCAGGATATTCATAAACTAGAAACAGCCCTTCTAATTGCTACACTACTAAGACCTGATGTAATAGAGGAAATAAGGAAAGCTGAAGAAAGATTAACATGGGTTGACAGCTTAGCTGTTGCAGCAGCTGCACTTGCAAGGTCTAAAGCAGGCTATACAGTTACCATGATAGCCGATGAGCTTGGTAGAAGCGAAGGCACAATAAGAAATCACCTTACCGGGAAAACTAAAGCAGGTAAACTGATTCAAGAAACTTACCAAAGATTTCTCCGCGAAGGAGTTAAAATAGAAATCCCGGAAATAGTAGCTAAAATCACGCCAGAGGAAGCGTATAAGAAAGAAGTAGAAAAGTTAAAAAAAGAAATTGAGAAACTTCATAGCGCTAAAGCAGCTTTAGAAAACAAAGTGAAGAACTTGGAAGAGAAAGTTAGAAGCCTTGAAGCAGAAAAGTCAAACTTAGAAGCAGAAATATCTAAGTATAGGCAGAAAATAGAAGAAATTAAAAGAATATTAGCTTCAATATAGCTTAAACATTTTTCTAAAAACTTAGTATAAGGTGTATTACATTTATGACGTCTATTCTTCTCTTATACCCTACAGTGCTTACTATGGTAAGCGAAAATGATGTAATAGATGAAGGTTACATATACATTGACAATGGCAAAATAATTAGTGCTGGCAAAGTAAGTGAGTTACCTCACGACTATAGGTATGCTGACTTAGTACTTAACCTAAGGGGTAGAATAGTTCTTCCAGGCTTTATAAGTTACCATAAAGAAATCCCTTACACCGGAAGAATCCTACCAACTCCGTTGCTAAAGCTGTTCAAGAATCAGGTATAATAGCTAATCTCTCTGTTGCAATAATGGATACTCAAATAAAAACGTATGAAGAAACGCTAAAGGAAAATATGGTTCTCTTTAAAAAATGGAATGGAGTAGATGATAATAGGATAACAGTTTCCCTAGGTCCATGCGGTATAAGGTTTCTTAAGCCTGATCAGCTTCAAGAAATATCCACTATAGCTAAAGAACAAAACTTCTACATACACATGCACATATCTGAAGTACAAGAGGATGTAAAATACGCTAAGAAGAAGTTCGGTAAAAGACCCGTAGAAGTGCTTAGGGACATGGGGTTTCTAGGAGAGAAAACGCTGCTAGCTCACGCAGTCTGGGTTTCTGAAAGAGAAATAGACTATGTAGCTAAAACGCTAACTAATATTGCCCATTGCCCAATATCGAATACATTGCTACTATCCGGCATAGCGCCATTAATTAATATGTTACGCAAAAATGTAAGAGTAGGGTTTGGAATAGACATAAATCCTGAGTGGGATGTACTAGCAGAAGCCAGATTGGCAATGTATTTAACAAACAATCTGTACGGTACTCCTCCCAGACTTCAGCCTTTCGAAATATTAAAAATGGCCACAGGAGGCCTAGCTAAATTCCCAGGCATAGAGAAACATGGTCTCATAAAACCAGGCTACGATGCAAATATAGTTGCTATAAATGCAAAAACGCCTGAAGGATGGCCCTATAGGAAAGCGTACTATTCTGCAGTACTGTTCTCTAGAGCTAATATTGAAACAGTTATTGTTAGAGGCGAAGTATTAGTTGATGGAGGCGAAGTACTTACAATAGGAGACAGGGATATTGAAAAGGCTAAAAGGGTTTTGTCAAAGAAACTAGAAGAGCTTCCTATCTTTAAACAAAGTAAATAGTTAACGAGTCCTTTATTTCTTCAAAATAAACTTCCTTATTAGCTGAAGTTTCAATACATAATCCTTCATCGAACAAAATAGCATAGTTGTATAGAAAAGCGCCCGGGGTTATTATGGTTAGGAATCTTAAGAAATCTAAATTAGTATATCTAAGCTCAAAGTTCCCAATAATTCTTGGTTTTACTATAGGTTCTCCTTTTGCAGATATAGGGATAACGCTACTACTTAGTTTAACACATATGTAACGTTTTCTACCGTACTTGCTTCCCCTATACTCTTTTACATTATTCGAAACTCTAGCTTCTCTTGGAAGAAACATAAAGACTATATTCTTAAATGCTATAGTTAACTCGTAAGGTTTAAACGTAACCATTAAAGAACCTCTCTTAGGAATCCACTCAACATACAGTTTTCCTGACATACTAAAGCACTTCCACTAAGGTGATTGATTAGGATTGGGTAAGCGTATGTCTTTAATTCGTAAACTTGCCCATAAAGTTCTAGGTGATAAGAAGGCTAAAAAGGTGTGGTCACGAATCGAAATAGTAGGAGACATAGCTATTATACGTAAACCTCCTGACGTAAATATTGAAGACATAAAGGCTATAGGCGAAGAAATACTTAAAGAACTACCCTATGTTAAGAGCGTCTGGTGTGCTACATCTGAAGTAAGGGGTGTTTATCGTTTAAGAAACTACGTTCACTTAGCTGGAGAGTATAGAAGTGAAACAGTGTATGTTGAACATGGATGTAAATTTAAGCTCGATATAACTAAAGTATATGTTTCTCCTGCTTTAAACTATGAGCATAAAAGAATAGCGGAAATGGTGAAACCCGGTGAAACAATTGTTAATATGTTTGCAGGTGTTGGCATATTTTCGATAATAATAGCTCGAAAAGTTTCACTCGTTAAAGTTTTTTCAATAGATATTAACCCTTATGCTTATAAATACATGGTTGAGAACGTGAGAATAAATAAGGTAGAGGATTATGTAATTCCAATATTAGGTGATGCAGCTGAAATTATACTAGAAAAATTAGTACATGTTGCCGATAGAGTACTTATGCCATTACCTGAACTAGCTATTAGCTATTTAAAATACGCAATTCTATCATTGAAAAATAGAGGGTTCTTACACACATATTTGTTCATAAGAGCTGACAATAGAGGGGAAGGTTTAGAAAAAGCAGAGAAAACTTATTCTCAAGAACTTAAAAAATACGTTGAAAATTATAAGCTCATATCCAGTCGTGTTGTAAGATCTGTAGGACCGAGAAAATACCAAGTAGTTTTAGACTATTACATTGAAAAATAGTTAAACACTACCTACCTTCTCCTACGTCTCCTAGGTGCTTCTACTTCCAATGCTCTAGCACCTACACCCATAAGCTTTCTCAGTACGGCATCTAGGAATTTAACATGAAAGCCTTTTTGGCCTACGAAAGGTCCAAAGTCATCTCTGTTTACTTTAAACAACATATAAGGACCAGCGAAATCAGCGTCTATTACATGCTTATGAATCCAGCTTACTGGATGAATTGCCCTGATAAACTCCTTAAAGTCTAACGTTAGCTCTATTGCTCTCAATTTTAACCCTATTTCTTCCTGGATTTTGTTTATTCTTTCACCACCCCTACCAATAAGCCTACCTAAGTGCCCTTCTTTTGTAATTATTAACGCATCCGGCGTATGTTCGCTCATTATTTCGTATCGTTTCTTATCGTTAATGAATTCTGCAACTGTTATTATATCGGCATCAGGAGCGTATATTTTAGCTGCATCTAGAATTTCTTTCTCCGTATCGTTGAGTTTTCTTTTTCTCATACGTACTTCTAATATCAGCTTTATTCCTCTCTTAGCACCAACTCTTACAATGTCTTTGAGTCCCAAGTCTATTACAATAGCTCTTTCCTCACCCATTAAAGCTTCACGGAGAAGCGTAGCTCCATCTAAGGTTATTTCAGGGTTCTTCTGGAACACAGGATCTCCTGCAATAATCATTTTACTATTATTACCCATTCTCATAAGCAATTCCAACGAGCTTTCAGGAGGAATGTTTTGAGCATCATCAAGGAAAAGTACTGAGTTATCAAATGTTCTTCCTCTAAGAAAGTGTATGTCGGCTAGTATGACTTTCTCTTTCTTTATAAGATTTTCAACAATGCTCCAATCTATGAAGCTTGCTAATATGTCTCTGATGTACGTTGAGATAATATCATAGTATAGGTTACCGAGCTCTACAGCTGTAATTTCCTTTTCCAACACTATATCTATAAGCGGCCTTGCTATGATAAACCTTTGATACTTTTCCTTTAAAACCTCTGTAATACCGTAAGCTATAGATAGAAGGCTTTTACCCGTACCTGTAGGACCAAAAACTCCAACTATGTCATAATCCTTACTATGTAAAGCTTTCAGAAATTCTTCTTGACCTGGAGTTAGAGGTTTAATTACGTCTAAAGGGGTTTTCACGGTCCTAGACAACAGTATCACCTTTTCCTTTCTAACCAGTTTCTTTTGATTTCACTTTCTAATTTAAATATCTTCTTCTTAGACTCAATAAGCATTCTATTAGCCCACTTAACCAATGTTTTCAAGCGCGTTTTCCTACATATAAGCTTACCCTTAAGCTTTAAAGGGACTTCCAAATGCTCATTACCTCTAAGCTCAACAACTATACCTGTTCTAGCAAAACTTATTATACCACTATGCTTAAACCCAACGTTTCTCGCCAGTTTTAGAAGTTCCTGAGCTCTGTCAACAGTTAAACATGATACGTGAAGTATAGGAGGTTGTAAAACAAACCATAAGTTCTTATCTTTACTTTCTTCTAAAGTTTTAATAACCTCACTTACACACGCCTTATTATGTTTTTTCAAGTAAATCTTTATGGATTTCCTATCCCATGGTCTTTTAGACGAGAATAGCATAAGTCTTCCTGAACAACTACTTAAGGTGAACATATCATCGAAACTATTTAATAGTTTAATTAGAGTGTACAATTCCATATCAAAATACCCTGTTACTAGATCTCTTTCGAGACGCCGTAAGAATGCTCGTTTCCTATTAATCCAAGTGTTGTAGTCAACAGATGTGCTCACATCATACACCTCAAGTTAGGTATCTTAACTTGTTTAAATTAAGTATCACGATAGAAAAGTATGAATACGTAGAAGACGTAGTGATGTCTGGTGCATTATAGTTGGAAAGAACTATTACTATTGAAGAATTCTCTAAAATCGACTTAAGGGTAGGTATAGTTAGAGAAGCTGAGAAAATCCCTGGTACAAGAAAACTCCTAAGGCTAATAGTTGATTTAGGAGAACTAGGAAAGAGACAATTAATAGCAGGGCTAGGTGACGTATATTCTCCTGAAGAGCTTCTAGGTAAGAGAATAGTTGTTGTTACTAATTTAAAGCCTAAGACTATTAGGGGGTATTTAAGCGAAGGTATGTTGTTAGCTGCGGGTTGTGGAAAAGGTGAAGTACCTAGAATATTGACGGTTGATGGGGAAGTTAAGCCTGGGAGCAAAGTTTGTTAGAGTACTTGACCAATAACATAGGTCAGCAATGCTACCAGCATTCCCCCGCCCGTGTATAGGAACGCCGTTTTCACTCTCTTTTTTCTTGAGGTAATGAAACCTGTAAACGCCAGCGTACTCAGAGCTAAAACAATACCAGCAATAGCATTAAAAGGATAAGGTAGGGTGAAGAAAAGTGTTGCTGGTATTAGGCCTCCAAGAAGAGTTGAAGCACCTGCTGCAAATACCCTCACACGTACTTTAAAAGCAGTTTTCTTCGATATTATGGTTCCCTTTAAACTTCTCAGTAGGTGTCTTTCAAGGACGTAAAGCCTGGCTTCCTCAAACGACCTTTCTGCAAAATATGCCCCATAAGAGTTTGTTAAAGCTGCAGTTACTACTCCACCGATCCATGCTTTAACGGCTTCTTGAACGGAAAAACTGAGTGTAACTAGTAGTATTCCTAAAGCGAAAAGTACACCATCGCTCATACCTAAGATAATGTATCTTAAAACTTCGTGCCGCAATTTAGGTTCTAGCTTGAGGGGGTTGGGCAGATTCAATAATTTTTTCACCAACAACAACTTGGTCAACGCTATGAATTACAGCTCCTACTCTTGTTAATTCCCTCTCAATGTCGTCGAAATTTATGTTTTCACCCTCAATAGTGATTATTAAACCCATAGTTTCAACATCAACCTCATTAACAGTAACGTTTACAGCAGATACTCCTCTAACCCTAGCTAATGCCTTGGCCACATCAACAACTGAAGGTTCCTTTAAAGGCTTCAAAACGTCAAGAACAAGCCTTCTAATTCTAACTCTACCTGTTTTACTCATATACCCCTGCTTCACCCTCCACTATAACTACTATAGTGGGCTCTTTTCCTTATAAACATTAATAAAAATAAGAACATAAAACATTTATGTGAATTTAGAACTCCAGAGATAGGAGTGTCTCTAATGGTGCTGGACGAGCTAGATAAGAAGATAATAAACGAGCTCATCGATAATCCCAGGATAACGTATAGGAAACTAGCTAGAAGTTTAGGTGTATCGGTTGGTACAGTATATAACAGAATAAGGAAGCTAATAGGGCAGGGTATTATAAGAGATTTTACAGTACAAGTGGATTTCTCAAAGGTAGGATATGATGTAACGGCACTGATACTGGTAAAGGTTGATGGAAAACACATAATAGATGTTGAACGTGAAGTAGCCAGGTATCCGAACGTATGTGCAGTCTATGATGTTACTGGAGAGTTTGACGTAATAGTTGTCGCGAAATTTAGAAATATAGGGGAGCTAAATAAGTTTATTAAAAACTTACTTTCGAAACCCTATGTCCTAAGTACTAATACGAGTATAGCATTAAATGTAGTAAAAGAAAACTTTAAACTTAAGGTTCCCTAAGGGGTGCTGTTAATGGAGAAGCATAGACCATTAGTTAAAACACCTAGACTAATAAGTAGGGGAAAAACAACGCCAAAATGGAGGAAGGGAAGAGGCTTTAGCTTACCTGAACTTAAAGAAGCAGGTATAACGCTAAATTTAGCGAAAAAACTAGGAATATATGTTGATAGGAGACGAAGTTCAAAACATGAAAAGAATGTTGAGTATTTAAAGAGTATTCTTGAAAACTTAGGAAAGCAAGAGAGCTAACTGCAACTCGACTACTACTTACCATAACATAGAATGCATACTAGCCTAACAGGATCTAATTGTCTAGAACATTTTTCGCAAACTATTCTACCGCATTTAGTGCATGAACCTATGGCTAAGTATTTTCTACATATTTCGCATAAACTTTCTTCACAGACAACGCATATTCTCCTCTTAGCATTAAAATGTTCTGAGCAAACGCATCTCCCACAAATTTTACAAATATGTACAGCCTCAAGTTCCTCACATATTTCGCACTTAGCATTTTTCTTTCCCAACTTGAATCGCCATAAACCTCTTAGTTAAAGTAATATAGACAGGTAAAAATATTCCCTATGTCCATATATTCCATAGCTGTCAAAGCTCTGCACAGTCTGTATCAAGGGTTGAGAGATGAGTACTACAGAGTACAGCATACGTATAGAGCACGAATACCTAGCAAAAATTTTACCTGTAATTCTTATAGTTACATATTCCAGTACCTTACTATTTGGCGTATCAATAGCTGCTACAAACCCAACATACGCTCATGAAGTTCTAGAACCAGCTATTAAAAGTATTGAGGAAAGCCCTCTAACAAAGCTATGTCAGGAAGCATCAAATCTATGGTTTAATGAAAAAACCCTTGAAGCTACCTTACTAATCATAGTCATAGGCTTTCTTAGATCCCTATCTGAGCTTATAACAGCCTTATTACCACCGTATGTTGCCTTTACATATTTTATAGAGGGCTTGTTCATAGGAACTTCAGAGTATGTAATGAGGCTTATTCTAGTAATGTACATACCCGTAACTGTAGGTGATTTAATATCAATATCTCTTATCGAAAGCGGCTTATTTCAAATAATATTTTCAAAAATGAAAAACAGACCCCTGGGAAATATAAGTGTTGTACTAATAATCACGGGTATCATAGGGATTATCGTGACAAGTTACTTAGCAACTATTTCATCCTGTATTATTGAAGGAATATTTTTAAGCTATAAACCAAGTTTTTGATGTTTTTCACAGTTAAAGCTGTACGTAAAACATTATATGCAAGACTAGTTTTTCTAAGAAGAATTGTTTCTAGGAGCTTTTCATGGTAGTCGTAATCAACATCTTTCATCTCAACGTTTTCACCAATAGACTTAATTATCTTCTCTTTCTCTTTTAACGATAGCTCATGGAATACTTGAGAGATTACTCCTTGGATCTTTAATTTTAACCTTAACCTCGCCGTACGTCTTTCATACTTACTAAGTAAATCCTCTACATCACTAAATTCCATATTAATTAAATTAGCCAGTTCCCTTCCAAACAATGCATGCACGTATAAACCGCCACCGGTTAGCGGTTTTACATGGAAAGCTGAATCACCTAACATCACTACTTTCTTGTAGTGATCTTTCCAGTAAGGAGGGTTCTTCAATATTATGCCTCCAAAAGGTTTCCCTTTTTCTTTTACATAAACTATTCCTTTAGAATTTACAAAGTCGATAAAGGAGTTTAAAATATTTTGGTTCACATTTTCTCCGCCTATTCCTATTCTTACATGGCTCTCATCAAGTGGAACTATCCATCCGAAAAAACCTTTAGAGTACTTATCAGAAAACACTACTGTGAATTCGTCTATGTGTGGTGTTTTTCCTATGCAGTCTATTTGAATACCATAAACTTTAGCTTTTCTCATAATACTATTTTTAAATATGCTCTTCCTTATTCTATGCATAGCTCCTTCAGCATTCACTACAATATTGCCACAAATGATCCTATTACCGAGTAACACACATGGTTTAATCTTTTTTCCATTAAATCTCACGTTTGTTACTTTACTAGCGAAATAAAATTCAAACTTATTCTGAACTCTGTAAAACAGTTCTCTCAAGTATTTTACTCTGTCTAAAACATAAACAGGGTTACTCGGAATTACCGTTACTTTAGCGCCTGACTCCACCATGATATTTAGTCTATTAAATTCATTAACAACGCTTCTACGGGCAACCTTACCTACAATACTTAATACTCTATGACTAACTATTCCTGTGCAATGTCTCCTTAACCCCACGTTGCTTTGTTCCTCAAAGACTGCTACATCAAAATGGTCTTTAAGAAAATTTAGAAACAATAATGCGGCAGAACCGGCACCTACAATGATAATATCGTAATGCTTTCTCATGGGATTTCACATGATATTTAAAATAGGTTACGTTTAATGTATTTTACTTAGAATTAATATGTAGGTATATGTTATGTCTGGAAAGACTATACTCTTTAGGAAACTTATACATGTAAATGCTTGTTCACGTATGATAAGGAAACTTAGGAAAATACTCATTTACGGTACTTGCTTAAGAGACGAACATCCGGAAATATTAGAAACTTTCTCTAAGAGCCGCGTACCTTTAGCAGTGTGTTTAGAAGAAGAACATATGAATATGGTAGGTTTTAAACTAGCTACAATGATGAAAACTTGTGGGCCTCATGAAATAGTGGTTTTAACAGTAGATGGTAGCCCCCATTGTGTACAATTACACATGATGGTTGAGGAGTGTTTAAAGCTTGTTCCAGGAATAGCAATTAAACATTACGTAATATACAAGGGGGATGTAATAGAAGTTTCTCCTAAAGTAGTTAAAACGGCACGTTATCTGAGCAAGGTCAAGAAGCTTCTAGGCGAGTAGGCTAGCTTAAAAAATAATTGAGCTCAACGAGTATTGGTAAAGTAATACTCATCCCCGATACGAGCGGTCAACATAGCCTCTAATGACTTTCCTAGCTTTTAAACTTGAAGCTATGTAGTGAAAAGCTGCCTCTGGTTCTGTATGTTCTCCGCAAGAGTAAACATCAACTGTTGCAAAACTGAACTCAGGCCATGTATGAACAGCTATGTGGCTTTCAAGAACTATAGCAACTATGCTTACTCCATCACCAATCTTCCAAGATTTAACATCAAGTAGCGTCATGTTGCCTATTCTTGTAGCCTCAATAACGATATCCTTCAGCATTTCCTCGTTTCTGAGGAGCTCAGCATCACAGTCGTAAAGCTCTCCATAAACGTGTTTACCAACAACCTTCGGCACAGAGACTCTTCTTTGCAAAGCTACGAGTTCCGTCATCGCCCCCTAACACCCCCCCTCTTGGGGGATTACCCCCCTATAACATTTAAAGTTTACCCTCAAAGAAATGTTAGAATAGAATATTAAACAATATCCTCCTTCCGTATCCTCAGGTGACTACGTAATGGCTATGCCTGGGTTTCAAGTACTGAAATATATAAAAAACCTTTTTAGTGAAAAACAGCTACAACCAGCAGGAATAGACTTAACTGTATATAAAATCTTTAAGCTAATATCAAGCGGATATCTAGGTATCGATTATAGGAGAATATCGAAAGTTCAAGAAGTACCTAAGAAAAATGGAAAATGGCATTTGAGTAAGGGAGCATATAAGATCTTAATTAATGAAATAATAAAGGTACCGGAAGATGCTATAGGACTGTGTTTTCCCCGATCAACGCTTCTGAGAATGGGTGTAGATGTGAGATGCGCTCTTTGGGATCCTGGTTACTATGGTAGAAGCGAAATATTACTAGTTGTTCATAATGAACATGGCGTTATTATTGAGGAAAATGCTAGGATAGCTCAAATAGTTTTCATAAAGTTGGTAGAAAAACCTCACAAGCTCTACTCAGGCATGTATAAAGGCGAAAACATATGATAGACGTTAATGAGGAACATGTAGCTAACATATATAAGAGGCTAAAGCTTCTCAAAATACCCTTAGATAGTTTCACAAACCCTGATTACTACCCGGTAAAGGGGAGTTTAGAGGACATAGCGAGGTATTTTATGTTCATGGTAGCTATAGATCATAGAACTAGCTATAGAGGTATAAGTTATGAAGAAATAGTTAACGGCAAGGTATACCATGGTGCAGACTTACTGTACAAACTAGGTATTACGAAGTATAAGAAAAACCCAGAGTTTTTCTCGCCACAAAATATGGCGAAAATAACCGTAGAAAATGTTAAAGCATGGCTCAATTATGGAAGGGCAAAAATTTGGGATATAAAAGTAAGAACTATGCTCTTAAAGGACTTGGGGTTTAAGCTTGTAAAACTGTATAAGGGTAGAGTACTAAACCTTCTAGCTGAAAGTAAAGGATATTTAAAGAGAAAGGGAAGAGGCTTAGTAGACTCATTAAAAATATTCAAGGCCTACGAAGACCCTGTAGAGAAGAAAGCATATTTACTAGTGAAGTTTCTTGAGAGAAGGAAAATAATACAGATAAGAGACCATGAACACGTTGAAATACCCGTAGATAACCACTTAACGAGAATAGCTTTTCGGCTAGGTATAGTTAATTTAAGTAAGAAGCTAATGAACCTTATAGTATCTAAGAGGCACTTAACATTTGAAGACGACGTAATCATAAGACTAACTGTAAGGAAAGCGTATAAGTTCTTGTCTATGAAAGCTTCTATTTCACCACTATACCTAGACGATCTACTATGGTCCTTAGGCAGAAAGTGCTGTACTAAACCCTTACCTAAATGTGATCAATGTAAAGTATTGGGCTATTACAGCTGCCCGCTTAAAGAGGTTTGCAGAGGATATAGGGATAAGAACTACGCTAAATTAACCGAACATACCTATGTAAAAACATGGTACTATTGATAAGGGAATAGTCTTTTATACTATGCGCATTATCGAAAATATATTCGAAATCGCTTCAGCGGGGCATTAATTATGGGAAGAGTTGTCGTTGTCTCAGTAAAGATGCTTCCTCGCGAAGTGAAGCTATAAGACGTGGAATAGCGCTGCTTATACGTAACTACTACAGGTTTAAGGTTAGAAGTAAGTAAATAAACTGGAGAAAACTACGTTAAGAGGTTTCTCAGTCTATGTCTGGTAAGGAAATAAACTTTAACTACTTCCGCGGATTGTTGAAGACATTGAAAGATAAAGAAATCACTAGTGAAGACGAGAAGAAAGTTGTATTATACTTTATAAGGAACATTTCGGTCGGAGAATTTTTAGCTTTAAGAGAACTCGAAATCCTAGGCGTAAAGAACCCTGCAAAAATAATTAGATCTCTTATCCTCAAAGGGGTACTAGAGAAGGGTGAAGGATGCTATAACTTAGCTAAGAATATAAGAGAGGAATTATTCAAATTGAAACATAGAGGAGTAATTAGGATATAGGCTTATATGTACTTCAATTATTCTCCCACTATTATCCTTAATCAATAGTCCCCCTGTGTTAGAAATATCTAGTGCTTTACCCTCTACTATTCCTCCTTGGCTAAGTTTAATGATAATTTTTCTGCCTAAGGTTATGTCTGCTTTCTTCCACGAATTAATAATTTCCCCTCTATTTCTCCTCCTTAAGGTATTAGACGTAACGCCGCTAAGCCCTGAGAACTTCATTTTGTTATTCACATTTAATCCTATGCCTATAATGCTTAGAACTTTTCTCTCTCTAAATATGTTTTCAATAAGTATTCCACCAATTTTCTTTGCAGAGAACATTACATCATTGGGCCATTTAAGTTTAAAGCTCAGCAACAACACATTACTAAGTGCTTTAATTACAGATACACCGATAGCCAAGCTTAAAATGTTAAGCATGTGCATGTTCTCTATACTCCACGTTATTGTGGTCCAAATTCCTCCAGGAGGCGATAACCATATTCGCCCAGCTCTTCCTCTACCCCTGGTCTGTATTTCGGAGAAAATTATGGCCCTATTATACTTATCAGCTATTTTCTTAGCATAGTCCATTGTTGAAGGTATGGAGTAAAAGTACTTAATGTACTCAAATCCTATTTTCTTGAAGAAAATGTCTTTCTCTAAATTAGCCATATTATCTGAAAACATCCCACAAACTT
>NJED01000020.1 GCA_002254745.1 Desulfurococcales archaeon ex4484_217_1 | reverse complement strand
AAAGTCCCTACAGCGCCATATATTCTAGCAGGTCTTGAAAAAATAAGGTACATGAAAATAGACTACTCTAAATGCGTTGAATGCGAGCTTTGTGCAGCTCATACGATGTTGATCTCTGCGTGTTCTGCCATAAATGTGTTGAAATATGTCCCTCTGAAGCGATTTCACCTATAGTAAAGTTTCCTGAAAAGGTGGAAAAGGTACCGGAGAAGGTACCGGAATCGCCGCTAGAAAAAGCTGGCTTACTGAGGTATAGGACTATTCAAATTGATAGAAACATATGTACCGGATGTACTTTGTGTGCTAGAGTATGTCCTACGGAAGCTATAACAATGAAGGATGTTGCTGGAAGGCTTTTACCAATATACAACATCAACAAGTGCCTGTTTTGTGGACAATGCTATGAAGCATGCCCGGTAGATGCTATAAAGTTCCTACCTGACCTACCGCCACCACTACGTAGGAAAAAGAGATAATTGCCTATTTTACCTTACTTATACATTTTAAGGTCCACATGAATGATTGTTTACGGAGTTTTCGAAGAAATTAAGGATAGAATATCTAGTATTTTATCAGGTAAAAGAGCTTTCATACTAGGTATTGGTAATGAGCTTCGAGGAGACGACTATGTAGGATCATATATAGCCTTAAACCTTAAGTTAAGAGGCCTAAAAAACGTTGTTGATGCAGGTCTTTCTCCGGAAAGCTTCTTAGAGGTAGCGGCAAGAACAAGACCTGATGCAGTGGTTTTTATAGATGCTGTTGAAGCATCGCTAGAGCCTGGTACTATAGTTTTCGCTTCCGTGGAGGAGGTAGAGAAATCAGAGATAGTTTTTCCTACAACACATAAGCCATCGTATTCGATGCTTTACAGATACCTTAAGTTTAGATTACCTAAAGCTGAACAGTATCTACTAGGTGTTCAAGTAGTTGATACAAGTTTTGGGAAAAATATGACGGAAACTATTAAGCGTATTGCAGATAAGCTCATAGATTTTCTCAGTACATTGGTTCAATAAGTTAATGTTTAAATACGGGCTAATTAGTAGAAAATTTTTAGGTGGCTGTGCATATGCAGGTTAAATATCCTACACCTAAAATACCTGCACCTAGGGTTTCCCTATGGAAACTTAGGCTTTCAATGATAGGAACGATGGCTGCAATAACAGCCATAGCTACGTTAGTTTTTGTTACCATTCTTACATGGTTAAACATAAGCTTCTACGGTTTCTACGGAATAATAGGTTTCATAGTTGCTTTCCACCTTTTCCAGTGGATTATAGGGCCATACGTAATTGATGCTGTATATCATGTAAGACCTTTAAGTAGACATGAACACCCAGAACTCCATGACATCGTAGAGAAAATAGCTAAGAGAAGCGGACTAAAATACGTACCTAAGTTAATGATAGCTGAAATAGATATACCGAACGCATTTGCCTATGGAAATCCATTTACAGGTTATAGGGTTGCTGTTACAAGAGGCTTGCTAGAAACTTTGCCTTTAGATGAGGTTGAAGCAGTTCTAGGTCATGAATTAGGTCATCTGAAACATAGAGACGTAGTTGTAATGTTAATGATAAGTATAATACCTGCTATAATTTACTACATAGGGTACGTACTTTACGTTTCAGGATGGTTTAGCGGTTTTAGAAGGGAGAGAGAAGGTGGAGGACCATTATTGCTACTCGTAGGAATATTATTAATGGTGGTAAGTTACTTACTAAACTTGTTCGTATTTTACATGAGCAGACTCAGAGAATACTACGCTGACAGTCATGCAGCATTAAACGTTGCTAATGGTGCAAGAAAACTGCAAAGAGCTCTAGCGAGAATAATGTACTATACCAGTAGAATGAGAAGATACATAGTTGAAGGAGGTAAATCCTATAGTCACTTCAAAATGTTCTTCATTACAGACCCTGATAAACAATTAAAGGCTAGATACATTAGAGACATAGACCAGTTAGTCGAAGATATAAAAAGACAAAAACCAAGCATTCTTGAGGAATTATTCAGTACACATCCGCATCCAGCAAAAAGGCTTAGACACTTAGATAAGTTTATTACAAGAACATAAAACTATCTATTTTCAAATTCACAGTATTTATCTCCTTTAGCAACACATTTTGTTTCATAAACAGTCACTTCTTTTTTAAATACTGTAGAGAAAATTCCCCCTAGAACACCTCTAAGGAAATGGCTTGCAGGTTTAGACGACACTGAATTTGTACATTCAATAGAGTTATAAATTTTCACAGTAGCTATTCGACTCATTGGTGAGAATAACCTTATATTATAACTTCCGAAAAGCCCTAAGTATTTTAAATATTCTAGAGATGCTTTAAGTATGTCTTCGGGTTCAAATTTTTCATTTTTTAACATTGTTCCTAAAACATTACCCATGTGATAACCTATGTGATATAGAAAAACCGAGGCTGCAACACCCCATTTACTCTTTAGGTCTTTAAGCGCTTTTTTCAAAACATTTACGGGAAATACTGAAGCTTTACCCATACCGTAGGATAACACTATTGCAAATGGATATGGATTTATTACCATATTTCCTACATTATTTATTCCGTAGTTTATTTCTAAAACTCCTTTAATACTCCTTAGTTCTCCAACTATGTGTTCCAGGGGTTTTTTAATATTAGTAATGTCGGCTAAGAATATCCAATATCCAAGGTTTTTATTTACGGAATGTACACCATAAAGTATGTTTATGTTGTTTTCGAAAAATACTTTAGCTATTTTAGCTATCATTCCAGGCATGTTTCTCAAAATAAAGCTAAAGAACACTAGCTTCTCATCAGAATCTCGCTTGGCTATTGTAGGTAAGTATATGTCTGTCAACTATTCAACACCATGCTTTCAAGAGAAGGTGTACTATACTTTAAGTTAAATAACGTTTAAGTACATTTAAAAATGTACACAATATTGTTCTAGCAGTGAGAGAAAATGCCTAAAATTCTGGTCACGGAATTCGTTTCGAGCACTAGTCCTCGCGATGAAGCTTCTATTAGAGCATACTGGGAACTAGTGCTCGAAGGCTTTTCCATGGCGTACGCAGCAGCTAAAGTTTTAAAGGACGTAGGTGCCGAAGTCCACCTCACTTTAAGCTACATGTTTGAGAACATGAAACTCCCCTTCAGAATAGTGATTATAGGGAGGAAGAAAAATTATTTTGACGTACTTGAAAAAATTGAAACCTTATATGATTACGTGCTTCTCATAGCCCCGCCTAGGGAGCTTATAAAGGCCTCAAAAATAGTTAAAGATAAAATACTAGGTCCAACACATGATTGCATACTTACCTTCTCTAATAAAAAGAGTACGTACAAGTTCCTTGAAGAACACAATATACAGGTGCCTAGAACTAAGTATTTACGTAAGGGAAGGACATTAGAGGGAGAAAGCATACCCTATCCTGTTGTTGTTAAACCTATTGATATGGCTGGTGGAGCAGGTATAACTTTAGTGAAAACAGCAGATAATTTGGAATATGCGTTAAACCGTGCATGGGATAATACTTTTTCGGAGGAAATAGCTGTCCAGGAATTTTTAGTAGGAGTACATGCAAGCATATCCGTAATATCCGATGGTTTCAACGTATACTTCATTTCTAATAATATTCAACTAGTAGAGGTAGGTGGTAAAGGAGAATTAAAATATTATGGTGGAATAACCCCGCTAAGGAATAGTGAAATGTTAGAGAAATCACTAAGTATTATAGACAAAATACTTAAAGGGTGTAATTGTCTCAGAGGATATTTCGGATTAGATGTAGTATGGGTTGGCTGGAGACCTTACGTTGTTGAAGTGAACCCGCGATTAACAACGTCGTTTATAGGGTTAGCTGAAGTGCTAGGCGAGGATCTCGGCAGGCTTATTCTATACTCCGTAGGTGAGGAGAAGTTTTATAGAAAAACACGTTTCAACTTCGAGAAATACTCTTACTATGTAATATTAGATAAGATAGTGAAAGCCCTGCCTCATGAAAAAATTCTTCGACTAAGAAAGTCCAATAGAAGTATCGTTACCGGTGTAGTAGAAAACATAGGTGATGCTTTTCTAAGGGTAAGAGAGCTTAGAAGTAGTAGTAAGGCTTAGTTACTATTCCTTTATGTAAAGAGGTTGCTACAAGAGCTTTATTCACACCTACTCTGCAAAGATTTTTCAAATCCTCTAATCCTCTAATGCCTCCGCCAACAGCTACTTCCCTACTTAGGCAATTCTCTACAACAATCTTGGCAAGACCAGTATCGGGTCCTTTAAGAGTCCCTACAGCATTCAGGAATAGTATTATGACTCCTTTATATTCTATATTCTTTATTACGTTTAGAACATCATGTACGCTGTAATATTTCTTCTTAAATTTTACTTTGCCGTAGAACGTATCTAGACTGATGTATCGTTCTCTAAGCTCTGCCAGATCTCTGGGTTTTTCTAAATACTCTGTACCAATTACCATTGTTAGTTTTCCACTATCCTTCATTAATAATCCTTTAACACCTACATCAGCTAAGACCTTAAAGCCTAGAGATAAGGCCTTATATATTACGTTGCTATTTTCTCCTATTCCAAGTATGGAATCTAAGTCTGCAATGTAGATCTCATCGAAACTCATGTTCGCCAATTTTTCAAGTAAAGCATAAGGGTTCGATGTATTTACAAGAACACTATTGGTTAATGGTTTGTATTTCTCTCTAATTCCTGCAACAGCATGAACAATAAGTCCATTCATGATATCTAATACTGGAACAACTTTTATCTTCATAAACTCGCCTACTAATAATTTTTCAGACAAACGTTTTATTTTCTAATGCAAGCTAAAACTTTCCGGTGAAAAGCTGTGGAGATTCTAGGCTTGGACATCGGCGGAGCCAATTTAAAAGCAATTAAGCTAAACGTTTCAAACGGGAAAATATATGCTGAAAAGATAATTAGAGAATATTTTCCTGTATGGATTTTAGGTAGGAGCGGGGTAGTTGAAGGTCTTAAGAAGCTAAAGGAGAGCATTGATCCTTCTCCGAACTATATTGTTTCTACTACTATGACTGCGGAGCTAAGCGACTTATTTAGGAATAAAAGTGAAGGGGTAAGGTTCATAGTGGAAACGGTTGAAAAGGTGTTCAGCGATGCTTCCCACAAGTTTTACGTCAATGATAAAAGTAAACTTGTAGAATGCAGTGAAGCATACAAAAACCCTCTAGAGATTGCAGCTGCAAACTGGGCTGCTTCAGCATGGCTCATATCTAAAAAACTTAGAAACTGTATTTTCATTGACATAGGAAGTACAAGCACAACCATAGTTCCAATAGTAAACGGAGAGATCAATGTGAGAGGATATACTGACCCGGAAAAACTTGTTTATGGTGAACTAGTATATCTAGGTGTTCTTAGGACCAATATTTGCTCCATAGTAGACAAAGTTCCATATAAGGGATTGCTCGCACGTGTTTCCTCAGAGAAGTTTGCTTTATCAGGAGATGTATGTTTGGTTTTAGGCAAGATAAGTGTTAAGGACTACACTACTGAAACAGCTGATGGTAGAGGTAGAAGCGTAAGAGAGTGCTTAGATAGGCTTTCTAGGGTTCCATGCGCTGATAACGAGATCTTGAATGATTATGAAATTCTTGAGATTGCACGTTACGTGTACGAATCTATGGTGTTTAGAGTTTTTGAAGCTCTCGTCCAAGCGAGGTCTAGAATAGCTAGTTTAGGATATAATCCCAGCATCTTTAAGGTATGTACAGCAGGTCTAGGCTCATTCTTAGCTAAAGAAGCAGCTAAGAGAGCAGGGTTTAAAGACATAGTCGATGTTTCAAGTATTTATGGTAAGAAGATTTCCCATATTTTGCCAGCGTATGCTGCTGCACTAATGGCATTAGAGGTTTTAGGGAAATGAAAACTTTAGTTATTAAAGTAGGAGGCAGTTTGCTAAGATTACCGGTAATCCTAAGTAATATTGCAAACATACTAGCTGGGCTGAAACCAGGAAAAGTAATTGTTCCTGGAGGTGGTATTTTCGCTGATGTTGTTAGAAAATTATTCGTAGAACATAAGATTACCTCTGAAGAAGCTCACTATATGGCTATAAAAGCTATGGAAATATATTCTGTAATGTTATCTTATAGGATAAGAAACTCTAAGCTATGTTCAACATTAGAGGAGATAGTTTCAACGTTAAGTGAAGGAAAAATAGCTATAGTACTACCATACGAGATAATTAGGAAAGTAAATATTTTACCCGAATCTTGGAGCATTACCGGCGATTCCATAGCTGTTCTCATAGGTATACTGTTGGGTGCTGACCTAGTAGTGTTGTTGAAGAATGTTGATGGAGTATATGTTAATGGTAAAGTGGTTAAAGAGCTAAGGGCAAGTAGTATTTCAACACTTAAGGGATACGCCGATGACTATGTGCTAGAGCTTATTAGACGATTTAAGGTTAAAGTAGCTATAGTTAACGGTTTAAAACCAGAAATTCTGAAGTACTTAGTTAGCGGAAGAAAATGTCCTCAACCATACACTCTAATTACCGCTTAATTTTCTCCCTTACAGCATATTCAACTATTTTCTTAGCAATGTCAATTTTTGTTACCCTCTGAATACCTTTCCATCCGGGTTGACTATTGACCTCTATAACATATTTTTCCCCCTCAACCTCGACAATATCTACTCCAGCTACATCACAGCCTACTATTTTCGCCGCTTTTACAGCTATTTCACTTACCTCATCGGTTATTTTGAGAGGTTTAGGTTTCGCCCCTCTTGCTATATTCGTCTTCCATGAACCTGGGAGCTCCCTGTACATTGCTGCTACAACATTTTCACCTACAACAAAAGCTCTAATATCTCTACCTCCGTGCTTTAGAAATTCTTGAAGGTAAAGTACGTGCCTAAGATACCTTAAATCAGCTAGTACTCTCCATGCAAAATCCCTATCTTTTAACAGAAACGATCCTAAGCCCTTAGAGCCGAATAGTGGTTTCACTACAATACCTTTTTCGAAGCTAAGCCTTTTCACTGCTTCATTAACATTCTCCGTAACTATAGTGTAAGGTACTTTTATCCCGTTTTTCGATAGAAGCGCTAAAGTTCTATGCTTATTTATAGCTATCTCTATTGCCTTAGGAGAGTTAATTACAGGTACTCCAAGGTTTTCTAGCAAATGCAGAGTATCCATTCTGAAAAATGCTTGCTCAAAAGATAGTCTGCCTAAAGGCCTAACTATTAATGCTGAAAGTTTTTCACCTAGGCATGAATATTCCTAGTAACAATACCTATGGTTACCATAGGCTAATCTACCGTTTAAAAAGTAGGGAAAGGAAAGTAATAAAAAAGACTATTTTACTTCTTGAAATGATACACTTCTCTTTAGAACTTCAGCGTTTATGTATCCTGCTTTAAATGTTGAACCTGTTTTCACATTAAATACGACGTACATTGCTGGTGCGAATAGGTTCGGATCTATTTTGTAGAAGTCGAAGCCCGCCTCCTTAAATGCCTCATAGAATGGTTTACCGTAGTCTCTTGAAGTACATGATGGTGCTTTCTTCAGGTATTCAACTATTTCACTGTCCTCGGCATTTACGAAGTATGTTGCTACTCCTCCGTAAAGTATCATGTCGTTTGTTCTACCCATAGCTACTGTGGGGTCTGGATGTGGTGGCGCTATTGGTGCTTCTCCCTGGCCTGCAATGAACCTGTTTAGATGGAAACCTATGGTGTGTAATTTGTGAATTCCTGTTTCAACTATTCTAGCGCTTATCTGTACTGAACCTGCTATGCTCTGGGTTGGTGTTATTATTACTGTTACGTTTTGCGGTTTTACACCGCACTTCTCAGCTATCAGTTTTATAGCTTCCTCTGTAGGATACTTTTCTGCTTCAAGAACTATTAGTGCTTCGTCGTGTTCATCCTTGTACCCTATTTCTTGAAATAGTTTCTTAGGTTTAAGAGCTAGTGCTCTTGCAGGCCCACTACCCATTGCGAAGTAGTCTTTAGTTTTAATTCTCCACCCAGCATACTGAGATGCCATACACGCTATTACTGGGTGGTCCGTGTATACTATGATTGTTGGTAATGCTAGTCCATCGTAGTCTCTAAAGCCTACCTTTATTCTTCCAAGACCTCCCATTGTTGCTTCTGCTACCAGTATTCCTGCATCAATTCCTCCCTTAGCTTCTATTCCTGCATCTATTATTGTCGAACCTGACGGCCCGCTAGCCACTTTGACGTTGTATTCTTTATGGTACTCTATTAGTTTTTGAGCTACTTTAAGACCTAACTTATTTACACTTAAACTATTTCCAACCATTCGTCTTTCACCACACCAACAAATTGCTCATAATATTTAAGGTGAGGATTATTTTTAATTGTAACAAAAACCTTACCGGGTATAGTTATGTTATCTAAAACATCTCCTAAGAATAAGTAGTATGGTCCAGGTATTTTCTCCTTAATGAATTTAGCGTTCTTCTTAATATCTTCAAAGTATAAGCTAGGCGCTATGGATTCAACTCTTCCCAAAATTATTATTTTACCTCCTATCATATGGGTGCCAGGCCATCCGGCACAATTTCCTTTTATGAGAATTTGTCCGCCAGCCATGTGCATTCCTGGTAAAACGCCTACATTACCTTCTACGAGAATTGCCCCTCCTGACATGTGGGCTCCAATTTCCCTTCCAGCATTTCCATGAATTACTATCATGCCTCCAGACATACCGGAGTATAGTTCTTCACCTCTGAGCTTACTTCCAACAAATCCTTCAGCGTCTCCAAAAACCTCTATTACACCTTTCTTCATCTTGGCTCCAAGCCATGGTCCAGCATTTCCTTTAATTATTAGTGTTCCCCCTTTCATCTTAAACCCGGCTAATGGTCCTGCATCTCCTTCAACAATTATTTTTCCGGCAGACATCTCCTCTCCAATACGCCTAATCCTACATGAACTGCCTTGGAAAATTATTTCCTGATCTGATGGTTTGCTTGCTATTTCACCTGAAACTTCAAATAGTTCCCCTAAAGTTCTCCTTCTATTTCCTTCATAAACTCTTATCTTTAAAACTTCTTCTAAGGACAAGCCAGCTATATTGTTAGGTATAACTTTTTCTACTTCAACCGGTATGTTGAATTCGTATTTTGGTTTAAGAATTAAAGTTGCCATGCTATAAATCACCTCGTTTTTAACCCGGTGTTAAAGCGTATGGTTTATGCAGCTCATTTTCTAATATTACATAGTTGTTAAATGTGATAGTGTACCATTCATTGAATTTTGCTTTAACGTCTTCGAGGACTTCATGCATTATTACAGGGTCTACTTTAGCCTTAGTGTAGTATGTTTTACCGTAAACCGTATTAACAACTTTGCCATCCTTAACCACTATTTCCCCGCTTTTTATCGTGTATGCAGCATACTTTATTGCCTTAATTAGTTTCTTATAGTCTCTCGTAGGATCATATGTTCTTGGGTCAATATCGTATATTGCTATGTCAGCATCCGCACCTACACCTAAATGTCCTTTGAACTTGTCAACACCAATGATTTTAGCTGGTGCTACTCTTGTACATAGGATAAATTCTTCAAACGTGTATTCTCTATCTATGGCTGGTAATGATAGCTTCTTTAATGCTCTCTTGTTTAGTTTCTTCATTTCATCTTCTCTAGCTTTCTTGCTCATAAGCCAAGCTATTATTTGAGGATATCTTGTGAATGGACCGGCATTCGGGTGGTCTGTTGAAACAACAACCTTACTAGCATCTTTAATTAGTAATGCTAATTCTAAACCTATACCCCATTGGATAACGTTTGTGTAAACATGCCTTCTAAACGTGTAGGGAACAACGCCTGAAGCTGTCTCGTTTTCAACGTCTCCTGCAGCCCACTTCCACTTAGCTATGTGGTAAAGCACGTACTCCCATGGAGCATCAGCAGTCATGGTTACTGTAGGCATGAAAACTACTTGACCCATATCGAACGTTACACTATCTAAAGAGTTAATTAGCTTAGCTAATTCCTCAGCACCTGA
>NJED01000071.1 GCA_002254745.1 Desulfurococcales archaeon ex4484_217_1 | reverse complement strand
GTACTTAATATTAAAAATTGGAAAATAGCTGAAGGGCTTAAAGTAAACTTAACATTGATAAACATAGAAAATACCAAGTTTACCCCCTTATCCAAGAAAAATATCGTACAAAATATAGTCATGTACAGTGAACCATACGATGTAAAACACATCATAATTAAAGGTAAAAAATATACAATACACTAAGCATTTTTGTTTTGGAAAAGTTTTTGAAAATCGAAATACTTATGATAAGTAGAGGTTTAAAGGGCGAACCTATGATAGATGAAACTATTCTAGAACATATTGTAGCTAGAGGTGTTAAGCTCGGAGCAAACTATGTTGAAGTTAGGTATCATAAACACAGAGGATCCTATGCTGTTACTAGAATGAATAAAACTATTAGTGTTGGCAAAGTATTTAGTGAAGGAGTCGCTATTAGAGTTCTAGTAAAGGGATCTTTAGGTTTTGCGTCAACTAATAATGTTTCGAAGGATAGTTTAGAAAGAGCATTGGAGAAAGCAGTTTCTAGGGCTAAAGCGTTTTCCTACATGTACGCTGAACCTATAAGCTTCGCTGATGCAAAAACCGTAACGTATAGTTATGAGGTAAAACCTGTTAAGGATTTTAATAATGTTTCAATAGGCGAGAAGATAGGTTTTTACAAGGAAGTATACAATAGTTTAGAAGCAAGCCTAATGCAATCGACGGAGAAAGGTACTATACAGAGAATGTATGAACTAGGTGCGTCAGGAGGGCTTGAATTACTTGATAAATGGGATATAGTTAGCAGGGTAGCTGAAGAAGCTAAAATGTTAGAAAAAGTGCTTCTCAAAGGCAAATCTCCACCTAAAGGTAAAATAGATGTTATTCTAGGCAGTGAAATAGTAGGTTTAATGGTACATGAATCCGCAGGGCATCCTAGCGAAGCAGATAGAATTCTTGGCAGAGAAGCAGCACAAGCTGGTGAAAGCTTCATAAAGAAGGGAATGCTGGGGAAAAGAATAGGCTCCGAGGCTTCAACGGTAATAGATGATCCAACAATACCTGGAAGCTACGGGTATTACTTGTACGATGATGAATGTGTTGAAGCAAGACCTAAATACCTTTACAAAAATGGCATAATAAATGAACACTTACACAATAGGTGGACAGCTAAAGTATTTAATACTGTAAGCAATGGTTCAGCTAGAGCTATGGACTACACTTCGGAACCTATAATTAGAATGTCGAACACCTACTTTAAACCTGGGGATTATAGTTTCAAAGAACTACTTGAAGACATTAGGGTAGGTGTTTACATTAAGAGCTATATGGAGTGGAATATTGATGACGTCAGATGGAGTCAAAGATATGTAGGTTTAGAAGCCTACCTTATAGAGAATGGTGAAATTAAGGAGCCTATAAGGAACCCTGTAATAGAATTGACTACTAAGGGGTTCTACGAGTCTGTTGATGCTGCAGATAAGAGTCTAGAATTTCATGCTGGAACGTGTGGCAAAGGAGAACCTCACCAAGGGGTTCCTGTATGGTTTGGAGGGCCAAATGTTAGATTAAGAAACATAGTTTTGGGGGTTGCTCCATATTGAGTGAAAGAAAGGTTAAAGAAAAAGACATAGTGTTGGAGATAACGGAGAAAGTATTAGAGGAAATTATGGAAGCAGGATATTCAGAGTCTATTGTCTCCATTAATAAGTCTAAAACAGTAATGGCAAAAATAGCTAATAGCCAACCAAGTGTTATCCAGGATTGGGGTGAAGTAACAGTATCTATGTATTTAGCTAAAGATAAGAGAATAGCTGTAGTGAATTTTAAAACATCAAGTATTGAAGAAACGGTAAAATTAGCTAAAAAAATGCTCTCAGAAATAAGTATAATTGAAGAATCCGAATATTATGCACCAATACCTAAACCTAAACCAGCTTATGTTCCATTTACTGTTCATAGAAGTATTTTAAAGGCTTTCGAAGAACCCGAGAAAATAATTGATAATGCTCTCTCAGTAGCTTTTACCTACGATATTGATAAAGTAGCTGGAATGCTTGAAATAACAATGGGTATAAGAAGTTTAGCATCATCCACTGGAGCATCTCTTGTTGAAGAATATGGTACTTACGAGTACTACATCAGAGTATTTAAGGGTGAAGGTAGCGGTCAATGGGCCTCCTCTGGAAGAATATTTAGGGAAGAAAATATTGCTGAAGCAACAAGGATAGCTGCTGAATATGCAATTGAATCGAGTAAACCTGAAAGCATTGAGCCAGGCGTATATGATGTTATACTTTCACCTATGGTTATGGGTAATTTACTAAACGTTATTGGGAGGATGGCTTCGGCACTGAATGTAGATATGGGCTTCTCAATATTTACTGGAAGAAAAATTGGCGAAAAGGTATTATCGGAGAAAATAACATTAGCCGATGATCCGATAAACCCCGAATCTTATGGAGCAGTTTCCTTCGATGCCGAAGGATTGCCCACTAGAAGAAATGTCATAATAGAGAATGGTACGTTAAAAACATTGCTACATAACAGTAAGACAGCGGTAAAACATGGTGTAGAAAGCACATCAAACGCGGGACTAATATCGCCTCATCCTTGGTCTCTTGAACTAAAACCAGGCACATATACTCTAGAAGAGTTGATAAGTGAGGTAAAAAATGGAATATTGGTAACTAACAACTGGTACACTAGACTTCAAAATTACATTGAAGGTAGTTTCTCAACAATAACACGTGACGCTTTATTCCTAGTAAGGAATGGGAGAATAGTGAAAGCTATTAGAAAACTTAGAATAGCTGATAAGCTCCAGAATATTTAAGAATGTACATGAGTTAAGTAATAGGCTATATCAGATCAAATGGTGGGAAGTGGAAGTACCGACATTTACACCTTACGTACTTATAAAAAACGTTCATACAACAAAGCACATGCTTTAATCTTCTAGGGAATAATGATGGATGAAATTTTAGTTGAAGTAATATCTGAGAAACTTGGAAGCAAAGAACATATTGAAATAGTTAACATGGTAAAGGACGTTATTAGTGAATTAAGATTAGGCAATGTAAGAATTCTTGAAGAAGAAGTTTTCGACGAAAATGTTACCTTAAAATATGGTGTAATACCTGCGCCAAGTATTGCAATAAACGGCGTGTTAATGGTAATAGGTAGAAGGCCTTCGAGAAATGAAATCAAAGACCTTATTTTGAGAACAACAATAGCTAAACTATAATTACGTTTTTACCTTAAGCTTATAAGAAGCTAGATAATTAATTGTAGATAGAATTTAGTATCACCAATTACTCCCATTACTTAGGGATGAGAGCTTGAAACCTAAATTATTCATTACTAGACAGCTGCCGGGAAAAGCTATTGAAAGGCTTAAGGAATACTATGATGTCGAAGTTTGGCCTCATTATCCTCCACCGCCGAGAGACGTCATCCTAAATAAAGCCAGGGAAGTAGATGCTTTAGCTACGTTGTTAACTGATAAGATCAGCTGCGAACTTATAAAGAGCGCTCCTAGACTAAGAATTATATATTGGCTATTTCTAGGAGAATCTTAGAATCTGATGAGTATGTAAGGAGAGGCGAATGGTACCGTAGTGGTACAGGATGGCATCCAATGATGATGCTTGGATATGATGTTCACGGTAAAACACTTGGCATTATAGGTTTAGGGAGAATAGGTTCAGCTGTTGCTAGGAGAGCTAAAGGTTTTAACATGAAGATACTTTACTATGGTCGCAGAAGAAAACTCGAGTTAGAGAAGGAGCTTGGAGCAAAATACGTACCATTAGATACTCTATTAAGAGAAGCAGATATTGTGTCTTTGCATGTACCATTAACTAAGGAAACATATCACATGATAGGTGAGAAAGAACTTAGACTCATGAAGAAGACAGCATTCCTAATAAATACTGCAAGAGGAGCTGTTGTAGATACCAACGCGCTTGTGAAAGCACTTAAGGAAGGGT
Source organism: Desulfurococcales archaeon ex4484_217_1 (assembly GCA_002254745.1). Classification (GTDB taxonomy): domain Archaea; phylum Thermoproteota; class Thermoprotei_A; order EX4484-217-1; family EX4484-217-1; genus EX4484-217-1. The sequence continues at coordinate 3,060 of NJED01000071.1, read as the reverse complement.
GGATAGCTGGAGCTGCTTTAGACGTTCACGAGCAGGAGCCATTACCTCCAAACCATCCATTATACGAGCTAAAAAATGTAATTTTAACTCCACATACGGGAAGTGCGTCATGGGAAACTAGAATTAAAATGGCAAATATAGTAGCTGAAAATCTAATAGCTTTCGCTAAAGGCGAAATCCCGCCAACACTAGTAAATAGAGAGGTCGTAAAGGTAAGGAAACCGGGGTTCACGTAAAATCAATCTATTTTTAATTAAAATTATTATGTACTTAGTTTTCTCCAATCATGGGCATAAACTATTTGCGCCTAGCCCAAACAAGTAGTTCGCTTAAAACATAGTTAGCTATATAGCCTAGGAAAATACCTATCAAGTTTGCTAGAAGGTAAAATACTCCTAGGAAAGTTAACAATAACAATACTACATAGTTAACTAAGGCTCCTACCGCTACTGCAAAATGATACTTAATAAGCCTTATATGAAATGAGCCCGCTCTAAATCTCTTAAAAGTCCATATATCATTAAGTATGAAATTGTTTATAATAGATAACTCTATGGCTATAGGGCTAGCCACATATACGGGAAACATGCAAAAATGTACTAATAACCATAATAGCCCTTCATTAACTAAGATTCCTGTTGAACCCACAATAGCGAATTTTAAAGGCCTATATTCTATCGCTTTCAAGAACAGAGGAATATGAGCTATTACGTTGGTCAACGTTATTCGCATATCCTTCACTACATGGTAGTGTAATTTATTGCCTTTATCTAAGTACTTTAGGATACCATTTAATGCTGTATTTGAGCTCTCTATTTCACATAGTAGTTTTTTGTCAAACACTATTATAGCTAATGGCAGAAGATACTTTATATTTGAAATAGTGGTTTTCAAAAAAGTATCTTCTATGAAAAGTATGGCTACTGGTAACTTCTTGTCGTCAAACAATTTAATGATATTGTATCTTTTGGCTAACAATAGAGCTAACCTTATCACTTATATCCTTTGGAATATTCCTCAAAAACATTTATAATATTCTTCAATACGGTATGATGTCTGATTTCATCTTCAAATAATGTTCTTAAAATTTCTCTTATGGAATATATTTCAACTTGCTCAGCGATAGATAGTGTTTCTTTAATAGTTTTCTCTTCGGCTTCTAAATGTTCTTTCAATGTCCTTACTATTTTAGTTAGATCTTCGTAATTTTGAGGTATTTTCTCTAATTCTATAATGAACTCTTCCTTACTGATCCTGCTTAGTACTTTAATTATGGCTTTCAATATTTCTCTGTGTGCTATACTGTCGATAAGTACGCTTCTAAGAACCTCCTTTAACACTCCGCTTTTGAGTTTAGGAAGAACCCTAAAGTATTTTCGTATCGATTTTTCTTCAAGTTCCAAGTGTTTCTTAAGCTTTTCGACAACATCATCATAGGCGTTTTTCACATTTCCCTCCTCAACTACGTTTATAGTTCAAGAAGTAATTAAACTTCAACTCGATACTGTATTTTATAGAAGTTCCTCCTTATGTTTTAAAGCAAGCTTAATCATCTTCCTTAGCAACCTCTCTCTACTTGTTCTAAACATTCTTCTTAGTTTTTCAAATTGTGCATAGGTCTCCCAATCTATTTCCATGGATATTTTACCTGGGGTGTGTTTAGCTATTTTCAAAAGTATTTCAATAAGTTCTTTAAGATTCTCTCTGTTATAACCTATGTTATCAACAACTTCTATTTTGTTTTCTTTTAACTCTTCTACAATGTTTTCGGGAACTCTTGCTCTTGAAACCAAAACCATTACGTCAGGGTTGTAGAATTTCCTGTAAAGAGTAAGTATTTGAGGTTCCTTAAGCCTAAGAGTTTTCTTCTCCTTAACTGTTTCTACAGCTTCCGCTCTTTTCACACCCAAGATATCTGCTAAACCATCCCATAATCCTTGAATCCATTTGCTTCTCCATTCTTCAGCAGTTAGCGGTTTAGCGAAAGGTCCCCTCATATCCCTAACCCTAACGTACCAATCTTCAAGCTCCTTGCACTCAATTATCATGTGAGGTCTTTCTATTGGAGGATCTTGGCCAAGTCTAACTATATTTAGCACTTTTCCACCATAAACTAGCATGTCAGGTCTTAGAGCAGTGTAAAATCTCCAAGCTCTTTTTAGATCTTGAGTATCCTCCCAGCCAATAGGTCTCGGAGCTTCTATGAATAAACTAAGGAACCCTTTCCCCTCAACATACATTACTACGTTTGGAGGTATCCATCCTAACTTCTGCTTACCAGATCTTTCAAATGAAATGTACTTATGTTCAGGGTAAACAAGATAGCCTCCTTCCTCAGCTAACAGATTTAGTGTTGCAGCAATAACCCATCCCTGATAAATAGATCTCATATTTGTTCTAAGAGAAGTTCTTAAAGCAGCTCCAGCCACCTGCTCAAACTCTCAGTATCTATTTTAAGTCTAAATAAATCATACATGTAATTGAAAATCTTCTTCCTCAAATGCGCATGAGGGTCTTCGAGAAAACTTCTGAGTTCTTTGGAAAATAGAACACCATCAATATTAAGGTTTTTCTTTAGCAATTTAATTTCTTCAAATAAGCGGTTTATCCACTCTTTAGCGACATTTACTTCTAAACCTAAAATATATTCTATGAAGCTATCTCTGAATTTTTCTCTTAACTTTTCAAACTCTCTAGCTAAATCACCTTTAAAATTAAATCTTCTCTTCTTATCGTGTTTTTCAAGGAAATCTAGTATTTTATGGTAAACCTGAATCCACTTAGGTTCCTCCACAACCTAACCCTAACGTGAAATATTCTGAAACAAGTATTCCTATTTTTCTCATTACTTCCCTAAGGTCTATGGAGGCTCTACTTTATAGAACCTAACTATGTTATCAACGTTTATCCTCGCGAAATATTCTTCTAAGCTACTATCTTTATTTAGTAATTCACGTTGATTATTAACCATCACCCAGGGATAAACCACAGTGCCTGGCCTACTAGGATCATCTAAAAAATCACTTTCAAAAACATATGCAGGTTTTAATTTCCTCGTAC
>NJED01000070.1 GCA_002254745.1 Desulfurococcales archaeon ex4484_217_1 | reverse complement strand
TGTAGGATATAGGAGGTTTAAATGTCCGATATGTGGTTTCAGAGCCGATAGAGACACCATTGCAGTTCTCAACTTAATCTCTAGGTATATAGGTTCTGACCCGCCCGGCTGCCCCGCAGATGAAAGATGTATCCCCGAATAGATGCGGGGAACCGATGAACCCCCTAAAGGGAATCCCTACTCTCTAAGGCGGAGAGGAGGTCAGCACCTCTTCTACGACCTTTTTTATCTTCCTGAACTTCTGTGAACGCTTACCATAGATTCTACCAGCAAAACTAATCACAATAGCAACGAAATCCTCAATAAGCTCTCCGCCAATTATTGGTTCCTAAAACTACTTCTTCTCTCTTAAAGCCTAAGTACTTGAAAACCTTTTCTTCTAGGATTCGAGGATATAACTTACCTATAGGAAGCTTCATAATTTATGCTCCTAAACTAAGCCATAAGAGTTTTTCTTACCTGGTCTAGGCTTTCCTTATAGCATCTAATGATAAGCTTATTTCCTTCTTTAAGAACTGTAGCATCTTTAGGGTCAAGTATCCACTCATGGTCTCTTTTCAAAGCAACTACAACAGCACCGTGTACATCTAAATTGAGCTCCTCTATCGTTTTACCGTTAAGCCTCTTAGGTATTGTAGCTATCATAACTCTTTCCTCAGATTCCTCTATAACCCTCTTAAGTATTGGATGAGGCATAACTTCCGAGGTAACTATTGCAGCAATTTCCGCTGCAGCATCTGCGATATTCTCTAAGCATATTATTGTTCTGAGTATTGTTACTACTTCGTCCGGGTTATCTTTACGTAGCTTTCTCACAACCTTTCTCTCTAAGTCTATGTGCAACTGATCCACATATTCTTCGAGTTCCAAAACCTCTAACGCTAAATCCTTATTATTAGTTAGAATTGCCAAGTACGCTAGGTCAAGCATGAATTCCCCTATGTCCTTGAGCTTTATAAGATCTTTAGCTACTTCCTCCTCAACCTCCTCAACTTCAACGATTTCCTCTATGGAAACATAGTCTTTAGCTGCTTTTCTTAACTCATCTATAGCTTCTTTAGGCCCTCTAACTATGAGAACACTACCTACATCTAATACTTGATCCTCAGATGGTTCGAAAATCCACGAATACCCCTTACGTAGCGCTATAACATCTAAGGCTATGATATTTTATTTGTTGCTGAAGCCAACTTCATTACGCCAACCATATTTTCTGCATCTTCTGCATCTCTTACAGATATACACCCCAACGCTATAGTAACCTAGGAGACCGCTGAGATAAAGCTAACGCTAAGTGTGATAAACTATGGTATTGGAAGTTTCCTATAATGAATTAATGCTTCTGGGTTTCTCCATGGTAACAATAGGATTCCTAGTAATACTTATTTCAGTTTTGCTTATGGTATTTAAATCTATGAAGGAAGCAGGTAAGGGAAGCGTTGAAGGCGGAGGAGTTATAATTATTGGACCTATACCTATAGCTTTCGGTACGAGTAAGAAGATTACTGGAATATTGCTTATACTAGCTATCATACTTTTCCTTCTAACCGTAGTATCCTTTATAATGCCCTATATTGTAATTAGGTGAAACTATGAGAGAGGCATTCCTCCTACATAAGCTTTTCCTGATAGGTTTTCTACTAGTGTTGCTAGGAATAATAGTTTTAACGCTAACCTCCCTACAAACCGCTTTATCTGAAGGTAAAGCAAGTGTTTCCGGTGGTGTGCTCTTTATCTTCGGATTTATCCCAATAGGTTTTGCTTTTGGCCCGCATAGTGAGTACACTATGTTACTTCTCATGGTTTTAGCATTAATTGTCATAATTATCTCCATAATTCTCAGAAGAACTATGAAGGTTTAACTTAAATATTAATGCTTACTCACTATAGGTTCGTATGGTGTTTAATTTGGAGAAACCAGCTATTCTAGGAGGTAAACCAGCTATAACGAAGAAGATTCTAGTAGGCCCTAAGATAGAAGACGATGATATTGAAGCTGTTGTTAAGGTTTTAAAATCTAGGCTTTTATCCTCACTTGTAGGTAATGTCACCAAAACTTTTGAGAAGGAATTTGCGAGAAAGTTTGGGTTAAAACATGTTATTGCTGTCGCTAATGGTTCAGTTGCATTACTTATAGCGTTAAAAGCTTGCGGTGTAGGTCCAGGGGATGAAGTTATTGTTCCATCATTTACATTTACTTCAACTGTGACAAGCGTGATTTACGCTAATGCTATTCCTGTTTTCGCAGATATAAGGTATGATACATACACCATAGATCCGGAAAGCGTTAGAAGAGTAATAACGGATAAGACTAAGGCAATAATAGCCGTTCACCTGTTCGGTCATCCTGCTGAAATGGATGAGTTGGTCATCCTGCTGAAATGGATGAGTTAAGAGAAATAGCTGATGAGCATGGTCTCTACATTATAGAGGATTCAGCTCAAGCAATAGGCGCGTACTATAAAGGTAGACCTACTGGTTCCTTAGGTGATATTGCCGCTTTTAGCCCTACTGGTTCCTTAGGTGATATTGCCGCTTTTAGCTTGTATGCAACTAAAAACATAACATCTGGTGAAGGAGGCCTTGTGGTAACCAGTGATGATGAATTAGCTGAAAAGGCTAGGCTTATTAGAAGCCATGGTGAAGAGGCCAGATATTATTCCAAAAGTTACGTTAAAAGTTCCTGGAGTCTTTATGAGGTGCTCTTAGATCTTACAAAAATAACTGTAAATAGGGAGTTTTTTATTCAAGCGTTGAAAGCTGAAGGCGTCCCAGTATCTATCACATACCCTCGGGTAATATATGAGCATCCATTTATTAAGGAACTTAAAGGACAAGGAAGAGGCTGTCCATGGTCATGCCCGTATTATGGAGGTAAAAATGTAAACTATAAAAATGTAAGAACACCTGTTGCTGAAGACGTTGCCAGAAGATGTTTCAGCTTATATACGGACCCTCTACTGACCTCTGAGGATATAATAGCCATATGCATTACTATAGAGAAAATTCTGAACTTCTTTTCTAAGAAATGAATTTATTTCTCAGAAAATTTATCTTCTAGGAATATAATGAGATAAACGCGTGTATATACGGTTCTGCTTATATTTAGTTCTCGCATCTATATAGAGTTCTGTATGTATATGGAGGTATTGCGTCTTTGTAATACTGTAGCAGACTTGTATCAAAATTTTAAAAGGCACATACTGTGCATAGGTAAAATTGCCCATAACCTACTATCCCCATATACCATACCCTAGCTCTCGCGGAGGCGGGTCATACTAGTGCGTACACTAGGTTGTAGATGCAATACTCTTTTAAATTCACCTAATACACTACGTAGAATCCAACAGGAGGTAAACGGGTGATTACAGGTTGATAGTTTCAAAAGAGAAAATGTTACCGGAAGATAGAGGACTGGAAATAATTAGAGCTGAGTTGCCTAAGGAAGCAGTTTCAGACCATTTTAGAGGAGATTTGCACATACATAAGCTTCCTGACTCACTATTCATACCCTACTGTATTGGTTGGAGTTTTAAGAAGATCCTTAAGAAAGGCCTTATAACACCTACAATTGTTTCAAAACCTGCTAAACATGTAGATACAGCAATAGCCCATCTCACTAACTTCTTCTTCTTTGGCTCTCAAGAATATACTGGAGCTCAAGCAGCTTCAGGTTTTGATGTATTTTTAGCACCATTTATTAGAGAAGATAAAGTACCTTACATTAAGGTTAAGCAGGCAATACAGCATATGCTCTTCAACTTAAACTATCCTGCTAGAGCAGGTTTCCAATCACCATTCACAAACATAACCTTGGTCCTAGATACTAGCAAGCAGTATTTGAAAGAACATGCAGTTATTGGAGGTAAGGAGTTACCGAATACTTTAGAGGAATATTTGGACGAAATATTAGTGGTGAATAAGGCTTTATTTGAGCTCTTAATAGAAGGTGATGCTAAAGGGCAACCCTTTACGTTCCCAATACCGACAATTATGATAACAAAGAACTTTGATTGGAACGGTAGACGCTGGGGCGAAGTAACTGATCTAATATTTGAAGCTTTAGCTAAAAGAGGCTCAGCATATCTTCTCAACGGCTACTCTACAAATGTTGAAGCACTTTACAGTATGTGCCTTCATCCAGAAGAGCAATTATTAGTAAAGTTCAAAGACAAAATAGAATTAATTAGCATAGGTAAGTTAATGGAAAAGTGTAGCACAAGAAAACTCGGTGAACACTGGTACGAAGTTGTCGAAGAAGTTTATGTTCCTGCACTTAATGTGCAAAACTATAAAATTGAGTGGGTAAGAATAAAGAGAATATTTAAGATAAAGAACAATAGATTAGTTACTATAAGGACAAAGGACGGTAGAGAGTTTAGAGTTACTATAAATCACCCATTAGTAGTTTACACTCCAAACGGATTTCAAATAAAACTTGCTGGAAACGCTAAAATAGGTGATTTGATACCTGTAGTTAAAAGCGCACTGAACATACTAAGTAAGAACATGGTGGAGATTAGCGGTTTAGGAAAAGTAGATGAGGAGCTGGCTTACATAGTAGGACTATTTATTGCAGAAGGCAATTACTTAAAGTTACCAAAAGATAAAAGTAGAAAATACAGTGCTGATAAGTTAGTTAACGGAATATACTATTTAGGGATACAGTTTACGTTAAATAGGAAAGAGAGAAAGCTAATAAGCAAAGTTAGGGGGTTCTTCAAAACAAGATACAATAAAGATGTGATTATTAGAGAAGACCCTAGACACCCCAATACAGTGTACTTATACGTTTACTCCCATAAAATAGCTACAGCATTGGCTAAAAACGGTATAGCTGACAAATCTCATGAAAGAAGGGTTCCTTGGTTCATATGGAACTCGCCACCTCATATAATAGAAGCGTTCATAAAAGGTATTATGGATGGGGACGGATATAAACGTAGAATGGAATTGCACATAAACAATCATATTTTAGCTAAAGAGCTTGCCCTATTAACTCAACTGGTAGGGAAAACAACTACGATAAGATTTAGACAAGAAAGCCAGGTTCTAAGGTTTACTCATGCGAAAGGGCTAAAACTTAAAAGAGACGACATATTTAATAGACTCCCATTTTTCGTGATAAAGAGAAAATATGGCATGTGCTACCATAAAGGTCTTTATGGTGTTTCAGTAATAGAGAAATTCAGGGTATGGTCTGAGGAGGCTAAGCGATTATTCTTAAGCGATATAGCAGTGTTACCTATAGAATATGTCAAAATAGAAACTTTACCGGAAGAAATAGAGTTCATTGATATAGAACTAGAGAAAGATCACCTATTTGTACATTCACTAGGTACAATAACCCACAATTGCTGTAGGTTAACAATAGATGTAAGTAAGCTAAACAACTTTAACAACTTCAAACTAAACTCTTCATCACTTAGACTAAAGGAGTTTGAAGATGTGGAAGACTACTTAGCTAAGAATAGGCAAGCTTTTGGAATATGGGCACTACCTGACGCTACCGGAAGCATAGGTGTTGTAACCTTAAACATGCCCAGAATAGCTGCTTTAAGTAGAGGAGAATGGGATGTTTTCGAAGAAATACTCTACGCTAAAATGGAGCATGCGAGAAAAGTATTGTTAACATGGAGAAGAAGATACGC
>NJED01000019.1 GCA_002254745.1 Desulfurococcales archaeon ex4484_217_1 | reverse complement strand
GCAGCTATAATTTCATCTTACGAGTATTTACGGCTATATGATGGTAAAAACATAAAACTTCCATACTACTTCTTCCTTTTACTGTTCGTGACATCCATGATGATAATACCCATGCTTAGAAACTGGCTTGTTTTCATATTCTTCTGGGAAGTAATGACATTAATGTCATACCTTCTAGTCATATACGATTACAAGGACGCTAAAATACTGAGTATTGGTCGAAATTACTTCATATTAATGCATGTATTCAGTACAAGCTGCCTCCTATTACTATTCATGCTGGTCAACTACTTTTCTGGAACATATGATTTCACATATTATAGCGAATTCTCCACGGTCCTTCTATGTCTTGGGCTCATAGGATTCGGTATTAAAGCCGGCCTCTTCCCCTTGCACTTCTGGCTGCCCCAAGTACATCCCATCGCTCCCTCACCTATTTCCGCCCTACTTTCCGGGAGCATGGTTAAACTAGGTATCTATGGTTTAGCTAGATTACTTGTTCTTCTAAGAACAGATATCCCTTCATGGTTCTTTTATGCATTAACCTTGATGGCATTATTTAACGTCATTATAGCGTTCATCATGTATCCTTTACAGAAAGATATAAAGAGACTTTTCGCCTGGTCAACTATAGACAACATAGGGTGGATAATGTTCTTAGTCGCTATTCTAGCGTTGAATATTGAACATGCAGAAACCATTATAGGGCTCTATGTTCTCAGTCATGGCCTTGCTAAAGCGTCAGTGTTCATACTTTCCGGAGGCATGATTTACGTTTATGGGACAAGAAACCTAAATGAAGTAAAGGGCATGGTTCATAGCTGTAAATCTCTTGCACTACTATTTGTGGCTGCAATACTAGCACTTGAAGGAGTTCCCCCATTTAGCCTATTTTTATGTAAACACGACGTTGTTTTAAACTTACTACACATAAACATGCCGCTTGCTATATTCATGCTTGTTAACTGGGTTTTGGTTTTCGTAATATTCCTAGCTATGATTCACGAATACTTATTTGCTGAAGGGAAACCAGAAATACTTAGACCACTCCCGTGCACCATATCGTACACAGCACTAGCACTAATAATAGCATCTACTTTGGCATATCCGTTGCTTCTAGTGTTAATGGGTGTTAAACCGTGAACGCTCCATGGATTCCATTAGAGATATCCATATTACTCTACATTGTTGCTGCTTCGTCCGGAATAATATTCCATAAGGAGTATAGGTTAGCTATTCGTATATCGTGTACAGTATCCGCTATATCGTCATGTATCTTAGCGTTTTCTAGTGCTTACATACTTTTTATGGGGAAACAGTTCACTCAAGTAGCTCTTATTTTTGGAATACCGGTATTTCTCGATAGCTTAACACTGTTCATGCTTACCTTGCTAGGTCTCCTAGGGGTTTCAACAGCGTTATATTCCATCTCCTACATGGAAAGGTATATTAGAGTAGGTCATGGATGGCTTTACGGTATGTTATACAACATATTCATGCTCTCGCTGCTTATGGTCTCTATATTGAGAAACCTTGCCGCGCTCATATTTTTCTGGGAAATTATGACTCTTTCATCATACCTGTTGATAATATGGGAATATGATGTAAGTAGGGTTCGTAGGGCAGGGTTTAGATACTTTACATTAACACATCTACTTAGCACATTACCTCTTACAGCTGCAATACTGCTTATCCACATTGAGTACGGAACTGTGGATATAGTGTCTCTGCAGTATAAGATAGAATATAGCCTTCTATTATGCACACTACTAATTATCGGATGCGGAAGCAAGGCAGGAATATTCCCCTTCCACTTTTGGATACCTGAAGCACAGCTTGTAGCTCCAAGCGGTATTTCAGCTATGATATCTAGTGGAATGAACAATGTAGCGTTTTACACTTTAATTAGGCTTCTATATTTAAGTAAGCCATATAATCCGGCTTTAGGCTACATACTCGTACTGTTTGGCATAGTAACGGTGGTCTCATGCTGTTTTCTCGCATTTGCTCAGCATGAATACAAGAAGACCATAGCATACTACAGTATGAGCCATATGGGATTCGCTTGGCTTGCCGTAGGAGCTAGTTTAGTATTCTTAGCTGAAGGAGTAGAGTATGTAGTGTTAGCTTCCTTAGCTTTATCAGCTGGCTTATATCAGCTACTTAACAACGTGATATCTAAAGCATCACTGTTCATGAATGCCGGTTCAATACTTTATGAAACAGGTAACCATAGCTTATTCTCAGTAAGAGGAGTTTCCAAGGTCTTACCCGTAACCTCAATATCAATACTAATAGCTTCATTCTCTATGATAGGTCTCCCCCTCTTAAGCGGGTTTTTCTCTAAATGGCTAATATATCAAACTTTGATAGGTTCGAAAAACATGTACTTAATGATATGCGGTATAATTGCTTTAGCTATAACAGTACTTTCTCTTTCAACATTGATAGAATTGTATTCTAAGACCATATACAGGGGGTTCAAGCTTAGAGAAATAGTGCTAGATTTTAAAGAATTACCCTTAACAATGCTTTTAGGTCAAGGAATCCCAACAGTCCTCTTTACCCATAATTACAGTACCCTATGTTCACAAATACTACTCACTAACGTTTTCCCAAATATTATTCGCCACAACGGCACTATCTATGTTTACCGCCATTTTCGCCCATACAAAAATAAGTAGAATAATTGTCCATGAAGTTATGCATGAATTTGAAATAATAAAACGTGAGGTTATGCTACTTCACATGGTAGAGAAAAGGGTTTTCCATAGAATACTACTTTCAATAGACGGCATTTTCAACACTATAGCATCATTTAACCTCGCACTAAGCACACGCTTCAGTAACTTCATACAATACCCCATAGTAGCATTTACTTCATATATAAAGCTACCTGTAGAATACTATAATGTACTTCGTGAACGTATTAGCTACCTTAGAGCTAAGATATTTAGTGTAGCTTTAAAGAATTTAAAAAGAGAGTACCTTGCCGCAAAACAGATGCTATCCTCAACTTCAAGAAAACACACTTACCTGCATGGATTAGTAAGTAAGATAGATTACCAGAAAACCGTAGGCAAGTATTTGCTACTCAAAGAGTTAGAAGTACGAGACACTGAAAGAGAAATATATTTCGATGAAATTCTGTGGAAACCCTTAGCCGCTGTCCTAATAAAGTTAATGGGAAGGATAAGAGAAGAAATCATGGACCTAGAGTTTTCAGTATTTGCCATGATCTTATTTATCCTTACAGTTCTCTTAATCGTATTACTAATCCTATAGGATGCTGTTTTCACGAGGTTGAGTAAAAAACTGTTAAATTCTTCCGTTAAATATTAACTTCTGGTAACTTAGAAATAGGTGAGGTGTATTTATGGGTAAATGTGCGCTATGCGGTAGAGAAGGTGTTTCCTTACTTATGGCTTTACATAAGAAGTACGGTTACATAATGATATGTACTGAATGCTGGAGAAAGAACTGGCATGACCTACTACCTTACGGTTGTGGAGGAAGAAGCTGTTGTGAATAATTTTAGCTAGTATTTTCTCCATTAATGTTTCAAGTTTAAATTTTTGTATTTAAACGATCTAGATTATTTTAGGGTGTTTAATCTTTGAGCGGCTCCCCATACCATATTAAAGCTAAGCCGGAAGATATTGCTGCAAGAATAATTGTTGCTGGAGATCCTGCACGTGTCGAGCAAGTTGCTGGAATGCTTAAAGATGCTAAGCTCGTAAACACAAATAGAGGTTTCATAACATATACCGGATACTATAAAGACGTTCCAATAACCGTAGCAACGCATGGCATTGGCGCCCCTTCGGCAGCCATTGTTTTCGAAGAACTTGTAATGCTTGGAGCCAAAGCTGTGGTAAGGCTAGGAACATGTGGAGGCTTAGTTGAGGAACTTAGGAAAGGGGATATAGTAATAGCTTCTGGGGCAGCGTATCCTGTAGGCGGCGGAGCTGTTGGGATGTACGTTCCAGACTCATGCATGCCTACAGCACCTCACCCGGAAGTCACCACGGCACTAGTGAACGCTGCCAAAGAAAACGATGTTGAGTTTCTTCTAGGCCCCGTTATTAGTAGTGATGCTTTCTATGCTGAAGACCCTGAATTCATAAAGAAATGGTCCCATAGGGGAATAGTTGCTGTTGAAATGGAGTGCGCTATGCTGTTTGCTCTTGGATGGATGAGAAAAGTTAAGACGGGGGCTTTGCTCGTTGTAAGCGATAGTCTTGTTCATGAAGAAGAGAAGGCTTTAGCAACGGCTGAAGAACTAAAGGAGGTAATGAACACGGCAGCTAAAGTTGTATTAGATGCCTTGGTAAAGGTTAAGGTGTAATTTTACTTGTACTCTATTTTTCCCTTCCATACACCCCACTCTTCTTCATACTCGAATACGCTTAAATTAGCAGGCTTTATGCTAAGGAGTTCCACCTTAAAACCTATTTCAGTTATGGAGCCTGTATTATAGCTTAACCACACAGTATGCATTCCATTTCCTGTAGCAACTAAATAAATTAAAATGCTCTTTGCCTTTCCAGGAATAATTACCGCTGGTGTCGTCGAAACGACTATACCGCTACTGTTAATAAGGTTTGCTCCAATCCAGAGTTCCGATGGTACTTTCTCCTTCGTCTTTACTTCTAGCTCTAAAGTTATTGCCGCGGGGGCATTTTCTACAGAAACATTAAACACTACACCTTCAACATGGCTTGCAATAGGTAGGTTCAATTTATCTCCTATTTTCAAAATAGGTGCTGATCTTGGAGAACCTATATTATTGGCTTCGCTTAAGACTAATTCATACTCTTTTTCTTTACTCCTTATGATAATGAAGAGCCCGTTTGAGGAAAACGTTTTCTCCATCCACCCTCCTTTAACCATTTTACCATTTACCGTATGTCCTCCCCAAGCAACCATGTATGAAGGTATTGCTACGCTACTTAGCTCAGCTACTATTCCTGTAGGCTCCCACCAGTTAGGAGCGAAACCGGAGATTAAGCAGTTAGAGAGCGGTTGGATAACCCTTATTTCGCCTCCTGTAGGCTTTTTCCTTAAAAGTATGAGATTATTTTCATTGTTTCTTAGCTTAAATAATAGAATTCCATAGTTACCTTTGATTAGGTACTCTTTGCTGTAGTTTAGTTCTATAGGTTTCTGCAGTATTATAGTTAACTCACCTTGTACTTCAGCATTATAAATTTCGACGGTAATAATGTATTTTGCTTTACAACCTTCAGTAACATATACCCAGTCTTTACCCTCTACCACATACGGAGGTTTGACATCTACTAGGCTTACTTCATGGAATAATCCAGTGTAGCTTTTTTCAGGAGTTACTACTTTAAGCCCTACAGTTAATTTTGGATTTTCACCTGTTACCGCGATGCCTTTAATTGTTAAGTAATAATATGCTATAGTTGACGTTATGTTAAGTATTTTTTCAAACCCTTTATCCGAAATGAAATCATACCTTATGATTTTAAGGGGGACCTTAACTTCTTCGCGTTGAGGGTATGTAGTTGGTGTTGTTGGCGATGTTTTTGTTGGAGAAGGAGGCGGAGTTGATGTTGTAAGGGATGACGTAGTAAACTCTACAGTTTCAGGTACGGATGGGGTGTAAAGTTCTTTCTGCATGGAGTAAAGTATTCCTCCGAGAATAAGAATTAAAACAATTACTATCATGATGATAATTTTCTTCATCAAGCATCTCCCCTCCTATTCGGCGAAATTTTAACGTAGGGTTTTAAAATATATTTTTCTTATGAGGTTAAACTTTAATGGAAATATACGTTGGAACTTCAGGTTGGATGTACGATTGGAATATTGGAGGTAACCTAGATTGGTATATTAAGTTTTCAGAACTAAATACTGTGGAACTTAATGCTTCTTTCTACCGTTTCCCCTTTAGAAACCAGATTAGATCATGGGCTAGAAAAGGTAGTAAGCTTAAATGGGCTATTAAAGTTCATAGAAGTATAACACACTATAGGAAGCTGAAGAACGCTTATGATATATGGATAAAATTCTACAATCTATTCTCGCCTATGAGTGAACTTATTGAATATTATCTTTTCCAAATGCCTCCTTCATTTACTAAAACAGCTGAAAACATTAGGAGAATCAAGGAGTTCGCTAATAGGCTAGGTTTAGGTTCGAAATTCGCTATAGAATTTAGGCATAAAAGCTGGTTTAATGAGGAGACAGTTAAACTCTGTAAAAGTTTAGGTATGACCTTAGTATCTATAGACGCTCCAATAGCTACGTGGATTGTTTCCTCTAATAACATCGTTTACTTGAGAATGCATGGTAAAGAAGAATGGTATACATACGATTACAGCTATGGAGAATTGAAAAGCATAGCTGATGAAATACTGTCACTAAATCCATCCAAAGTATATGTTTTCTTCAACAATAACCACTGGATGCTTGAAAATGCAAGAATAATGAAGAAAATACTTGAGCGAGCGTAGGTCTCCCTTTAGAAACTGCGTTTTTAAATACTTAGTTAAAAATAGAGGATTTAGAGGAAGGAAGTTAGCAAAATGAGGTGTAGTTAGCTGTCCTTTATACATACAGCAGACATTCACATTGGCGCTTTCAGCCGTACACCTTTAAGAAGAGCTCCATTAGAGGCTTTTAAAACAATAATAGATTTAGCTCTTAGCGAAGGAGAGAAAATACTAGTTATTGCAGGAGACTTATTTGAAGCCCCTAGAGTAGGTCATGAACTAACTATTGAAACCGTAAGAACACTAAAGAGGGCCAAGAGGGAAGGTTTAGAGATAGTTGTTACACCAGGATCGCACGATTTAACCGTTAAAGGCCATGGAACTTTAGCCTTACTTAACGAAGTAGGATTAGTTAAGACAACGGAATCTGTTGAATCAGACTTTAAGTTGAAACTTAAACCCACAAGAGCATATAACTTCAGGTTCTACGGTATACCCGGGTTTAAAGGTGGTAGGGAAGCAGAATATCTAGAATCTAGAAGAATAGAATATGGAGATTTCGACAACAACTATGATAATGTTCTTATAGCCCATGTAGGTTTAGAGTTCGGAGCTTTAGATCTTTCAAAAATAAGCCCAAAATATTCTGTAATTAAACTATCTAGAGAAGCTCAGAAATCCGTACATAAGCATTTTAAATACATAGCCTTAGGCCATATTCATTTCCCTGTCCCATACAATGAATTTTTCGAAGCTAACATAGCATATCCAGGTGCGCCTATAGGTAGAGATGCTAGCGATATTTTCGAAACCTATAAGCTACGTAAAATGTTCAACACTGATAGAAGAGTTTTGCATGTAAAGTTAGATGGGAAGATACCTAAAGTAAGAGCTTTGAAAAATAGCTTCAACTTAGGAGTAGATGTAGTAGAAATAAATTCCCCATCAGAGGCCGTAGCGACGGTGAAGTCTAGGCTTAAAGATATACCGGAGAAATTTAAATGTCTAATAGTATTTACCGGGAAAGTAGATTTTGAAAAATACAGTAGAATAAGGAAGTATGTTGAAGAGGAAGCTAGGAAGTATGGAGCATGGACCCATATAATTCATAGTGAAGTAAGTGACGAATATGTTCAGCTTCTTGAGGAATTCAAAGCAGACTTAACGAACATTGAGGCAATAGAGTTAGAAGCTATAAGAAACCTCATTAGGAAATACGGTATTAAAACTCAGCCTCAGAAAATTCTCGAGCTAATTAACGTACTAGGTAAGGAGTATACTGAAGGAGTTAAGAAAACAGCTTTCGACGAAGAAGTAATTGAAGAAGTAATGAAGATTTTAGAAGAAATTACTGGAAGGTGAAAGATAATGGATAATCTAACAAGCGTTTTAGAGAATGTTTTAGGATCTTTAGCTAAAATGGTTTCTGAAGTAGCTCAAGACGAAGTAACTAAATTATTTGCCGAAATATATCAGCAATACTACACAGTTAAAAAGCTTGAAGAACCTATAGGGTCAAATATAGCGTTTGTTGATGCTGGAATATACCCTTTAGACATGGACATAGCCAGGGTAATGTACATTCAAATTGGGGCTTTAATCAGAGATTCTGATGGTAAACTTAGAACGATAAACAGCATCTCTGGTTTAGAACACTACCCTCCGGTGGAGAGAATAATTTTAACCGTTACCCGTAGAAGAACGTTTAGTGGAGGGGTTTTAAGACACATTTTCGAAGTAAAAATACAGACTCCTGAAAGAAACTCGCTTCTCCTAGAAAACAATAGCGAAGCTCAGAGAGTTTCTAAGGAAATAACGGAAATACTTAGAGAACTAGGTTTAACCATTGAACCTAGAAGACCACTCCTATATCGTAAGCTAGCTAGATACATTGAGGGACTTATAGAGTTAGCTTACGGTTTAAAACTGGCGGAATACGGTGATTTAAGTAAAGCTGTAATTGATGGTACTCTCATTAGATGGCTTAGACCTAAGAGGAAATCGATTAAACACAAAGTTGACGGTTTAAATATATTGTCAGCGATTTTAAACAGTAAAGTATCTGATGTTAAGAAGCAGTGTGTAAATAAGCTAGCTGGTTTAGCTAAAACAACAGCTTTCACAACCTTAGCCAGGGCCATGAAAATATTCGAGCACGAAATAAGGAATGGACACTATGAACTCTACACTTTGATTAACAAACGTAGTCTACCTTCAATAAAAATGCTGTTGGAAACAGTTGAAGAACTAGGATTTGAAGGATATAGAATACCTAGAGAAGTAATTGAAGATTTAATTAAGAAGCTATGTACTAGAGTCTACCCTGCAAATGAGCTCTGGGTTTCCCGTTTTCCCTTAACAATGGATGGGGATCACATCATGGTTTTGGACGTTTATAGTGAAAAACCACCTTTAGGCTATATGCAGGAAAGTAGAGCTCGCATTTTAAGAACACACCTTAATGTTGTAGATGACATCAATGGTAGAGTCGACAATGTAGTTAGGGAAATGTTCTATGCTAAAAGCCCCTTAGCTGGAAGACCACCTACAGGTCTTATGGAGGTCGATGAAAACGTTAGAGTATATGGTGATTTAAGAAAACTTTTTGAAGCACATTTAACAGTAGCGGCTCTAAACATTTCTAAAAGAAATAAGGAACTATCCAAAATACTAATGCAGATAATCAAAGGCACTTTAAGGCTGAGACTAGGTTATGGTGTTTAAAATGGGAGCTATTATAGGCCGCATATTTTCCTCTTCAAGAGATCAAGTACTTATTTCAGCATCCGAGAAAACGAGTGTTAACGTTGGTGATATACTTTACGTGAAAATTAATGGTTTAAACAGAGTTCTCTTGCTGCATGTAGAGGATGTAGTAAGTAAGCTACCCACAGGTGTAAGTAGGACCTTAGGCCTAATACCTAGCGGTATTGAGCCTAGCGGATCGATTATTGAAACTTCTAGGGAGGAAACTATTGTAGCTAAACCCCTATTCTCCCTAATTAGGGGTAAAGAGGTAAGTGTAACTAGAGTTACAGCACCGCCTCCAGTTAACATGCCTGTTCACATACTGTCTAACGAGGATGAAGAATCTAGGAAAATAATGGAGTTCTTTAGTAAAGGAATAGTATTTGAAACAGCTGAAACAACAATACCCTTCGGCGTTCTTAGAAGCGGTACAGCATCAACAACTATGGAGAGGGAACGAAAATACTTTGAAACAGCAAAAATAACGGTAAATATTGAAACATTAATACCGAAACACATACTTGTTTCAGGACAGACAGGTGCAGGTAAAACAACAAGCGTTATGGGCCTCATAGTGAATTGGGCGCTACATGCATCTAAGCCTATAGGCTGGCTTATAATTGATAGGCATGGTGAATACGGTAAATACTCAACAGGATTGGAGGAGACGTTCCTAAACAAGCTAAGTAAAGCACTAGAGGTTAATGAGAATGAAGAAGAATCCTTCAGAGCACCCATTACCTAAAGTAGAGGTAAAGTATGCTCCAATAAATGTAGGTAGTTTAACAGTAGACGATATAGCCATGGCATTGGATTTAAAGGATGAAGAAACAGTATGGTTGGAGATGATCCTAGAAACTCTTGAAAGCATCGTATTGTCAAGCGACCTTGAAGATTCATGGAAAAACATTTTCTCAAGAACGAAAGAAGGTAACTTAAGCGGCCATCTTCTACCTCTCCTAATAGTTACTGTGGATAACATATGTAACTATGAAGGGGTGGGAGCTAAGGAGAAAAAGGGAATATATAAGGAGTTTGTTCAGCAAGGAATATATATTCAAAAATTAAGGCTATGGAGAAACAGAACAGCATCAATACTAAACCTTACTACTAGAAAAATACCTGAAGGTAGAGGAGTTATAGTAGTTCTTGACGATTCAAGAAGCATTTTCAAAATAAGCGGAATTTTCAAAAACAAAAGCGCACTCAAGAAGCTACTTAAAGCATTAGTTACAAGCCCTATTCTTACAGCTAAACAGTCACTACCCAACTATAAATGGTACTATGTTCGATAAAATAGAGGAAGGCAACATAGTAGTTTTAGATATTTCAACAGCTCCAACAAATCAGGCTGACGCATTAGTTCTCAACGTAGTTAGAAGACTATTACTGGACAGGATAGGCTTAACACCCGCAGAAATAGGTAGAAGAAAAGTGGTAGCAATAGTTTCCGAAGAAGCCCCCCTATACTTAACACCAGACAAGGTTAGGAGTCCG
>NJED01000069.1 GCA_002254745.1 Desulfurococcales archaeon ex4484_217_1 | reverse complement strand
GAATTATTTTACGTAACTTATTTCTTTCTTTTCCCAAAATTTCTAAAAGCAGGATAAGTGTCGTTAATAGTGTAATTCATGGGATTATCCTCTCATTTTCACTAGAATTCTTAATAGTGGATACCCTATTAGGTATATTGCTATTGATTCACCAATTAGTATTGACGTGTATGATAACCATAGTGGTATAGGGAAAAGTAATGGTAAGTAGCTTCCAACAATTAATGTTACTGCAACAACAGAGTATGTGCAAGCCAGTATAGGTTTCCCTTTAGATATCTTTGCCGCAAGTACTCCTGCTACTAGGTTTGCTATACTACCGAAAACCATGTCTATTATGTTCCCCGTAGCATAAGCGTTTGCTACAGCGCACCCTATAGCCAACCCTATTGCAGCGGGTATACCGTGTATCATAGGTAAGGGTAGCAGAGCATCACTCACACGCACTTGTACAGGCCCGTAGGCTAATGTTCCACCGATTATGGTTTCAGCTATGGTTATTGTTGCATATAGTGCTGCGTAAATTGATGCTGTAGTTATTGCTTTTGCGTTCTTCATTCCAGTGGCTAACCCCTTTAACAACGTTTATTGCATGGCATATTTCTGGTAGAATTATTTCTTTTAAAGCTAACTCTACTGCCGAAGGTGAGCCCGGTATTGCAAATAGCAATGTTCCCTTATAAACACATGCAGTAGCTCTCGTAAGCCAAGCCTTAGTTCTCTCCTTAGTAAATGTTAAGTATCTAAAAACTTCCCCGAAGCCTGGGATTTTTTTGTCAGCAAGGTTTTCGATAACATCTGCAGTAATGTCTCTAGGCCCCAGTCCTGTGCCACCTATTAGTAACACTGCATCAACGTTTTTCTTTAGGGCGTCTTCCACTGATTTTTCAATTTTAAATCTTCTATTAGGGACGACGTTATAGTATATTACCTTATGATCTCCTTCTTCTACTATGTTTTTAGCTAGAATTTTTCCACTGTAGTCTTCGGCTTTACTAGCTATAAGATTACGTGCATACTCTTATATAACTACTCTATAATATTTGGGAATTTGAGAGGAAAAACAGTATTGGATATTAAAAGTTTAGGTGAAGTTGTTAGGGAAATAGCCGGTCTTAAGGGCGTTATTAGCTTCTGGAATGCTCAGGTTAGGCTAGATGAGTTTTTAGAGGTTAGGGGGGAAGCTTCAGCTAGGAGAACAGAGTTTATTGGTGAGAAAATACTTCAACCAGTTACTCCACAGAAACCTCCCCCCATATTAGCTCTCGACGGTAGCAGTAGAATCGTAGGTACAGCATATGCCTTTACAACAATAGCAGCTGTTTCTCTTGTTTCTGAAAGATTCGGCGTAATACTAGACTATCCGCATTTATGGTTTAAATACCCTGTCCTACTAGAAAGAGAGCCACCATTTATTGGTGTTGCTCCGGAAGCTCCCAACATTAAACTTAAATTGCCTCCATATGCTACCCAGAGGTCTCCAGCAGGTTTCCTATATAACCCAGACTATAATAGGAGTCAAATAGTTGACGAAGTAAGAACGAACTTAGAAAATAAAGTTTTAAAGGATGGTGCTATTAAGGCGGCTTTAACTGAAGTTTTCGGTTTAAAACACAGACTAATTCTAGTTGATGGTCCTTTAAAGACCGCGTTAAAGCTATTAGGGAAAACCTCGAACACGAATTAACAGTTGTGGGTATTGTTAAGAGATTCGAGAGATCAACAATAATTACTAGATCTTATGAGTACTTGTCTGAAGTTAATAATGTTCTAGGGGTTGATGTTTCCAGAAAAGTAGTAGCATACGTTATCATACCTAAACACCCATATTTAGATGTAGGATATAGGGTTTTCAGAGTTGAAGTTCCTTACGAGGCTTATGAGAAGTATGAGAATCTGATTTTTGAATGGATAGTAGGGGATACAGCATACTTTTCAACAACACTTCCCTACTCACTTATATTGGCAGATACTAGGTGTAAAAAGTGGTCTGCTTCCTTACTCCTATACCTTTCACGACTGTACTCAGAAGCTAAAATACCTCTAACGTATGAAAGTAGATTGATGGTTGAGCATGTGTTCAAGGAGATGACCTTGAAATGAGTATTGAAGAGCTAAACAAGGCATATATAGAAGCCAAGGGTAAGCTTGAAGAAGCATTGAAGAAAGCTGAAAAATATGGTAAAATAATTGGATTTGTAAGTAGACTAGCGCCTTCAAGGATAGGAAGTGATGGTTCCTTAGTTCAGTTTGAGGTGGACCCGTTAGAGTATTTTAGAAGTCATGAAGAAGTTTCTGTTGCCGGATCCTATCTTGCAGCAGTGGATGTGAAAACAGGTGAAGTAGTTAGTTTAAGAATAAAGAGTGTTGAAAGACGCGACGTAATGTCAGAACTTGGTATCCCTGAAGCTATAGCTTTACAAACACAACTAGATGCATCAGGCTTAGTAACTAGAGCTAGAGTAGTTGCCGAACCTCTATTAGCATGGAACCCTGAAAGAGATGAGGTTAAAGCAGCAGCATACGTTATCGAACCTCAATCCCCGATAATAAAGCCTAACCCTGAAGTCTTCGAGAAAATACTTGGACTACCTGAGGAAGGCGTTGTTCTCGGTCTTTTAGCTATAGGTGAGAAACCTTTAGATGTAAAGATTAAACTACCTTTACATGCCCTTTACCAGCATATGCTTGTCTTAGGAACAACAGGAGCAGGTAAAACAACGTTCATTAAGAACTTCATTATTGCGCTACTTAATAAGTTAAGCTTTAACGTAGAGGAAGGTTATGAACCAACGATAGTTGTGTTAGATTCTACTAAAGACTATGTTCACATGGTTCTAGAAAGTGTATGGAAGCTGGAGAAAAACGTTGAAACCGAGGAGTTCATTGCTGAGAAGGTATTTGACAACATTAGGAACATATCTAAAGCTAAAATAATAATCCCTGTAACGAAGCAGCTTTGTGAAAAACTAAGAAAATACTGTGAAAGAATAGGAAGCAAACCACGTACTATTAATGAATACTTAGAGGCTCTAGGCAAGTACTATGTTGAATCCTCATACTTTAGTATTGTAGAGAAAATACTGAATGGGGTTGTAAGCAGTGTTGATGTTGAAGTTAAAGGATATGGCCCCTTAAGAAGAATAATTGTCGAACTAACATACAGTACTTCAACAGGTATAAAGAAAACGCATTTAACGTTAATACCTTATGCTTTCAGTTTTAAGGAACTTAAAGGCCCTGAGCTAGCTATTCTAAATCCGTTTCTAACTAGCCAGGCAAGAGATCACCTACCTAGGATAATAAACGCTTTTGAGGAGTATGGGTATAAACTAACAACGCTAACAGACTTTTTAGAGTCTTTAAGAGAAGCATTATTCAAGAAGGGTAGTGAAGCATATAACATAGTATTTTCTAGACTAGGTGTACATAAAGGTACTGTGGAAAACATTGTACGATCTCTTGGCGTACTTGACGACAGTGGAATTTTCGACGTCATTCTGGGAAATGAGATTGTTGGTGAACCAAACTTAAACGCTATCCTAGAAAACTCCAGGAATGAACTAATAATAGTTGACCTTGCTTTCCTTAAAGAAAATGTTCCACTTGTTTCAGGCAATGTTGAGAACATTGTTGCTCTAAGAATATTATACAAAGTGTTCATGTGGAAAATGCTAAGATATGCTGAGAGAGCAAAAACACAACCAACTATAGTAATTGTTGATGAGGCCCATAGATTCTTCCCGGCAGCAGGAGGAGGTGAAGGAGAATACGTTATGCAAGTCGCATGCGCTTAGGCTAGGCTATGTTCTAATGTGTACACCATTACCAGTAGCTGGGCATTTCGATTTATCCGTAATATAGTTCTAAATGTAGTAGCCATATTGTCAATTAGGGAAAGCTTTTATTTTATAGGAATCGAGTATGTGATAGTATATTTGAGGTAATTTTCATGAGAAATGCTTATGGGAAAAAGTTTATTGAAAAAAGTTTCAATGCTTTCGGACGTACCTTTAAACTTGGAGGTCCAATACCTAAACTTAGAGAGGGAGAAGAACTCATAAGAAGAACGACCTCCCTGTGTCCAGTGTGTTATAGGCTTCTTCCAGCTATAATTTTTGAAAGGGATGAGAAAATATGGATTAGAAAAATATGCCCTGAACATGGAGAAGTTGAGGAAATATACTGGGGCGATGCTAAACTATTCTATAAAGCACTAAGATACGAGGTGAAAACAAAACCAATAAAAGTGGTTTATACTGAAGCAAAAGCTCCTTGCCCCTTCACATGCGGGCTGTGCCCTTATCACATGACATATACATCGTTAGCTAACATTGTTTTAACAAATAGGTGCGATCTAAGTTGCTGGTATTGCTTACCTAAAGACCAAGAAATCCTTGTAAGAGAAAACGGTATTACTAAGTTAGTAAGCATGGAGGAACTTGCAAGCAGCAGAGTATTTCCGCACAAGGTAAGAGTTGGAAGTATTGAAGGCGAATATTCAATTCCTGAAAATCTAGAAGTGCTAAGCTATAGCTCTCAGGGTAAACTTGTTTGGACTAAGGTTAAGAAGATTTTGAGGAGAAAGCACAAGGGTAAAGTATATGTAATAAGGACGAAGTCAGGAAGGGAAATTAAAGTTACGCCAGAACATAAAGTTATAGTATATGAGAACGGCCAGTTAGTTAAGAAAGAAGCAGAACATGTTTCCATAGGTGATAAGTTACTTTCTATGTTTAAAATACCCGAGATAAAACATAACCTTAGCTCGGTAGATCTAATAAGTGAACTAAGAAATATCCCTAAAGAATATTATGGAAAGATATATGTCCATAATATAATTAACATGAAAACAAGAGATCTTAAGAAACATTATGGAGATAAAACATACTTATGGAAAAGAAGAAAGTACGTTCCACTTGAAGTACTGTATAGTACTGATTGTATTGAATACAATCAGAAGCTATGCTATATGGGACTTAATGCTGTAGCTTACAAGGTACCCGCTATACTTAAAATTACCCCAGAATTAGCTAAGCTTATAGGTTATTTCATAGCAGACGGTCACTATACTAGCAAGGATTTAAGAATAACAGTCAAAGACGAAGAAATTATAAGGGAGATCGTATCTGCGTTGGAATCTCTTAGGTTACCATATAGCATCCTGCTGAAGGAAGGTAAAGCTCCACAAATTGTTATAGGGAGTAGGCTCTTAAGGCTAATATTTAAATACGTGTTCAAGATTCCTGAAAAAGCACCAAACAAAAGGCTTCCTAAGCAAGTGTTTGAATTCCCATTAGATGCTAAAATAGCTCTACTAAGTAGCCTATTTAATGGTGATGGATATGTTATTAAAGGCAAAAGACATTTGAGCATAGGATACGCTTCGACATCTAAAGGTCTCGTAAGAGACCTAAGTTATCTTCTAGCAAGCTTAGGCATCTTTTCAAGAATAAGGAAAGTTTCTAAAGATAAGAACAAGCTTGCAAAACATGACCTGCATAAACTTTACATTGCTGGTAAAGACTTGGTTAAATTAGTGAACTTAATAGATTTAAAAACTAGTCATATGAAGAAGATTAGCAATTTAAGTGGAAGAAGGGAAGTTAGAATAAGTAAAGTAGGTGACTGCATAGTAGACGAAGTAGTCTCTATTAGGGTGGAAGACTATGAAGGATTGGTATATGATTTAGAAGTAGAAAGCCCCGATCATAACTTCCTAGTCAATGATGGTATTATTGTGAGTAATTGTTTCTTCTATGCTGAAAGGGTAGGCTACGTTTACGAGCCAACGCTTGAAGAATTAAGGGAAATGATTCGTAGTCTTAAGAAGCAATACCCACGCGGTGGTTTAGCTGTTCAACTTACTGGAGGAGAGCCATGCTTAAGAGATGACCTACTAGATGTAATTAAAATGATTAGAGAGGAGGGAATAAG
>NJED01000018.1 GCA_002254745.1 Desulfurococcales archaeon ex4484_217_1 | reverse complement strand
GTAAAACTAGCACCCTCATCTTTCAGTATAACAGCAGACCCAGGTTTTGCAAGCTACGTTAAAAGAAGGCTTATAGATTACCCTCTTGTTGAAGGAGATACTGTTCTAATACCTGTGCTTGGCCAGGCAATACCGTTTACTGTTGTAGCTACAAAACCTTACGGTGTAGTCATAGTCACCCCGGATACTAATGTAATCATATTGGAAAAACCTGCAGAGCAAGCTAGAGTACCGAGAGTAACATATGAGGATATCGGTGGACTCAAACATGTTATTGAAAGAATTAGAGAGCTCGTAGAATTACCATTAAAACACCCCGAGCTTTTCAGAAGACTAGGCATTGAACCTCCTAAGGGCGTTTTACTGTATGGTCCTCCCGGCTGTGGGAAAACACTATTAGCTAAGGCGGTAGCTAACGAAACAGACGCTTACTTTATCGCCATTAATGGACCTGAAATTATGAGTAAATTCTATGGGGAAAGCGAGCAAAGGCTAAGAGAAATATTTGAGGAAGCAAAGAAGCATGCTCCGGCAATAATATTCATAGATGAAATAGATGCAATAGCTCCTAAGAGAGATGAAGTTGTTGGAGAAGTTGAGAGAAGAGTTGTGGCTCAGCTCCTAGCACTCATGGACGGTTTAGAGTCTCGAGGAGACGTTATAGTTATTGCTGCTACAAATAGACCTCAAGCCCTAGACCCGGCACTTAGAAGGCCTGGAAGGTTTGATAGGGAAATAGAAGTACCATTGCCAGATAAGCAAGGTAGACTAGAAATACTCCAAATACACACTAGGAACATGCCGTTAGCTAAGGATGTGGATTTAAAGAAATTAGCCGAAATGACCCACGGATACACGGGAGCTGATTTAGCTGCTCTATGCAGAGAAGCAGCTATGAATGCTCTCAGAAGATACTTACCACAAATAGATTTAACCAAAGACAGAATACCTCCAGAAATACTAGAAAAAATGGAAGTAACAATGCAGGACTTTCTAAACGCATACAAGGAAGTTATTCCATCAGGTCTAAGAGAAGTCTATGTGGAAGTACCCGAAGTGAGATGGGATGACATAGGTGATTTAGAGGAAGCAAAACAGCAGTTAAGAGAAACAGTCGAATGGCCTCTTAAACACCCTGAAGCATTTAGAAGACTAGGAATAAAACCCCCGAGAGGAATTCTTCTTTTCGGCCCTCCAGGATGCGGTAAAACGTTACTTGCTAAAGCTGTTGCCACTGAAAGCGGTGCAAACTTTATTTCTGTTAAGGGCCCTGAGGTTTTGAGCAAGTGGGTTGGAGAATCAGAAAGAGCAATAAGGCTTATTTTCAGAAGAGCAAGGCAAGCAGCACCATGCATAATATTCTTCGACGAAATAGATGCAATAGCCCCAGTGAGAGGAGCAGGTATAGGAGATAGCCACGTAACGGAACGTGTTGTAAGCCAAATTCTAACAGAAATGGATGGCATAGAGAAGCTAGAAAACGTTGTCGTTATCGCTGCAACAAACAGACCGGACATTATAGATCCAGCGCTATTAAGACCGGGAAGACTAGATAAACTAATTTACGTACCACCACCCGATATTAAAGGAAGATATGAGATATTTAAAGTGCATACTAGGAAAATGCCTTTAGCAGAAGACATAGACTTATGGAGGCTTGCAGAACTTACAGATGGCTACACCGGAGCCGATATTGAAGCTGCATGTAGAGAAGCTGCGCTAATGGCATTAAGAGAAAATATAGAGGCTAAGGAAGTTAGAATGGAACACTTCCTAGCAGCACTGAAAATAATTAGACCTTCCATAACGGAAGACATGGTTAAAATGTATAAAGCGTGGATGGAAAGAGCTAGGCAAATGCTTCCACGTGGTAGACCTGTTCTAAGCACATTTGTGTAGTCTCAATTCTGGATTACATTAATATTTTATTTTAAGTGTCTAAGATGCCTAAGTGGAACCCCGAACCTTTAATTAACGTAGTGCTTGCGCTACTTAGGGTTTCGAGAGATGGTAAGCTTAGAGAAGATGAAATACTTAGAATGCTAAAATACACATACTCTGATATTTCAAGAAAGGAATTAGTTAAGACTTTAATGACTCTTGAAATAAGAGGTTTAATAAGGGTTTATCTGGCTAAGGAGAACTTACTTATAGCTGAGCTTGTTAAGCAGTCGAAGGAGCATTAAGGGATAAAGGAGAGAACTTCTCCTAAAAACATGGGAATACAAAGTTGGGAGTTAATTTAAAAGAACTTATACCTCAAGATTGTAGGAAAACTGTGGATTTAGCTGAGCTTAGAGGGAAAAACATAAGCATAGATGGATACAATGCACTATACCAGTTTCTAACAGCTATTAGGCAACCTAATGGAACGCCGCTCATGGACAGTAAAGGAAGAATAACAAGCCACCTAAGCGGCCTATTCTATAGGACGATAAACCTACTAGAGCATGGAATAAAACCCGTCTATGTTTTTGACGGAAAACCTCCAGAAATAAAAGCAGCTGAAATAGCTAGAAGGAAAAAAGTAAAAGAAGAAGCAATTAAGAAGTATGAAGAAGCACTCGCAAAGGGGGATCTTGAAGCAGCCAAAAGATACGCTCAAATGGCTTCTAAACTAACCGAAGATATGGTTGAAGGCGCTAAAAAACTTCTATCTGCCATGGGGATACCGTGGGTTCAAGCACCTGCAGAAGGCGAAGCTCAAGCAGCATTCATGGCAGCTAAAGGTGACGTATGGGCTGCTGGAAGCCAAGATTATGACTCACTTCTATTCGGGGCTCCAAGACTTGTAAGAAATCTGACAATAACAGGTAAGAGAAAACTCCCTAGAAAAGAAGTGTACATTGAAATTAAGCCTGAAATAATACTACTTGACGAAGTTTTATCTAAGCTTAAGATAACTAGAGAGCAACTCATAGACATAGGAATACTTCTAGGAACAGACTATAATCCTGAAGGAGTAAAAGGTATAGGCCCTAAAACGGCTCTAAAACTAATAAGAACATATAGAAGCCTAGAAAAAGTACTAAAGGTCGTGAAAGCAGAGTTCCCCGTGGACCCATTAGAAATTAAGAAGTATTTCCTTAACCCCCCTAAGACAGAAACCTACAGTATAGAATGGAAAGAACCCGATGAGAAAGCTGTAATTGAAATACTGGTTTACGAACACGACTTCTCAGAAACGAGAGTTAAGAATGCACTGCAAAGATTGAAGAAGGCTTACAGAGAACATATCAAAACCAAGCAGCTAGGTTTAGATATATGGTTTAGGTAATTACCAACCATGCTCTCCTATTAGCGGGACAAAAACGCATGGTGTTAAACTTTTTCTTTCGAATTTTCCCCCACTAACCTTTTCTATTACATAAAGGTACTGCATATACCTAGAACCTATAGGTATAACAAGTTTACCGCCTATTTTTAATTGTTGAAGTAAAGGCTTAGGTTCATGAGGCGCTGCAGCAGTAACTATTATCCTATCGTACGGCGCTGCCTCAGGGTAGCCTAAGGTACCGTCTCCCAGTATTACTGTTACCCTATCATTATACCCTGTTTTTTCAAGGTTTTTTCTAGCAAAGTCTACAAGTTCAGGTATACGTTCAATAGTATATACATGACCCTTGACCTTTGCCTCTTTAGGAGCTACGATTTCAGCTATAACGGCAGCATGATATCCTGATCCCGTACCAACTTCTAGTACTTTATGGCCTACTTCTAAGTCTGCTGCTTCACACATTAAAGCAACCATATGGGGGGCTGAAATAGTTTGCCCCTTAAGTATGGGTAATGGTGAATCTATGTAGGCATACTTCTTGTACTCCGGTAAAACAAATTCTTCTCTAGGAACCTTTAGCATGGCCTTAATTACTTTATCTGTTTTTAAAACACCTTCGCTAATTAAGCGTTCAACAAGCCTTTTTCTCTCTAATTCAAAATCTAAAAACTCTAAGCCAAACCAAAACATTCTCTAACCATAAAGTTCTATTTCACTGTCCTCTAATAATGTTTATTGTAAAAAAGAGGTTAACGTTATGGTGGAAATATCTATAGAACATATAATAGCGAAAGGTCATGCAAACATTAAAGCAACCCATCCGTCAACATTCGAAGTAACTAAAGAGAACTGGCTTACGCCACAGGGCGACTGTATTATAGGTATTTCGGCTAGTAAGTCTCCTAAACAATTTAGTAAGGAGTTTAAGAACATAGCGAAAAGGGAAGATGCAGTAATTCTCGCAATACTTCTCTCCAATGGAGCATTTGATTACATTATAGGTAAAGGCTCAGAGAAATTGACTTTCAAAGATAACACAAGAATGGTCTTCAGGAAAAGCAGCTACATCTCGAACAACACTGTAATGATTAAAGCCAACAAGGCAGCACGAGACATTAGCAGGAAATTAATAGATAAGCTTAAGAAAGGAAGAATACTTCACATACTGCTAATTGCCATTAGCGTATAGCATAGATTTACATAACATAAACGTCTACAACGTAAAGTCTTTTCCTTGGTGAAGCCTCTAAAACTGTTCTCACGTTTAAGAACTTAACAATTCTTCTAACACTGCTAATCGTTCTTGAAATTTCATAGATTACTTCATTTATAGATTCAGCAAACCTATAATAGTGAATAATACCCCCATCCTCCTTTAAGACCTTGCAGGCGTGTTTGAGAAAACCATGGGAGTAAGCTGGCAAGTTCATAATTACTCTATCAAAAACTCCTCTAAAGAACTTAGAGTAAATTAGAGAAGAATCTCCTAGAATCGGATATACTTTCCCCTTTAGCTTATTTATTTTAAGGCTTGAAATCAGAGACATAATGGCGTAAGGGTTTATGTCTGTAGCGTAAACTTCTACCTTTTTAGCATATGCTATATGTAAAGAGAAACCGCCAATACCGCAGAACATATCCAAAACTTTTTCTCCATCATAGACCTCCTTAGCTATTCTTGCGTGTTCAAAGCAGAGAGAAGGATTAATATACGTCTTGCCTACATAAACTACGAACTTTATACCGTGCTCAACGTATATGGTTTTTTCAACCTTATGACCAGCTATAAGCTTTAGTGGTGTCACTCTTTCTACACCATATGTTTCACCTAGGATTTCGTAGACACCCTTAACGTTCTTATGAAAGTTAAGTAGAGCATTACCTATAATGTGAGAATAGCTTCTTAGTTCCTCAGGTATTCTAATTAATATAATTTCGCCAACAATATCATATGATGCCGGTAATTTATCGAGAAAGCTTCTGGGCATGTTCTTAATTAAGTCTTTATAGGTTTTGATAAAGGTTTTCGGTTCGAAGTAATTAACCCCTTCCTTAAAAACTATTCCTTCCTTAGTTAAATTCTCCTCTACGTCCTTCGGTAAAGACTTCCCTGTTATAGGGATTTTAATGACATCATTACATCTTATTATCTTGAAACCTGTGGCTAATATGTCAGATTTCTTTAATACTCTAATTGCTTTTTCAGCATCATGCTTACTTACGATAATGCAATGCACTTTCTGTTTATCGTTCATAACCTATTTCTCCCTAAGTAATAAATTTGTGTTGTAAAAAGAAAAAAGTAGATGGACGTGTAAAGTATGACGAAGATCTTACATAAGGTGATTTTCTCGTCTAGGGTAGATAGAGCCGATGCCATTAATGTAGCGGAAAAAACCATTAAATACATATTAAATAAGGGAGTTAAAGAACTACTTATTGACGAAACGTTGAAGAATAGAATTACTATAAAGAATGAGAAGATAAGGTATATCAGTGTTAAAGATTTTAGTAAACATGAAGCAGACATGATGGTTATCATAGGCGGTGATGGTTCATTATTAAGGGCATTACATTACTTCGAGAAAACGCCGCCCCCTGTTCTCGGCATACGTGTTGGAAGATACGGTTTCTTAATGGAAGTAGAACCTGAACACGTATTTGAAGTACTGGATGAAATATTTAAAGGAAAAGCATGCGTTATAGCTAGACCGCGTATAGTAATGTACGTCAAGAATAAACGCCTGCCCCCTGTTCTAAATGACTATGTTATTCTAGCACCTAGACTTAAAATGGTGCATGTAAGGGTTTTGAAAAAGTCTACAAGGGAAACTATACTTAACGCTTATGCTGATGGATTAATAGTATCTCCGACAGCAGGTTCTACAGCTTACTCTTTAAGCGCTGGCGGACCCATAATAGATGAAGAGCTTAAAGTAGTTGTTGTTACACCTCTAAATCCCATGCAGCTAAGAGCAAGACCAGTGGTTCTTGACATTAGGGAAAAGCTTACCGTAGAAGTTGTTGACAGAGATAGTGAAGTTTATAGTGATGGAATATTTTGCTGTGTGATTGAAGAAGGTTCAAAAGCTAACATAGAATTCTGGGATGAAGTTTTCTTTTACAGGTTAAAGAGAGATTACTATAGTAGGCTTAAAAGGAGAGATTATGTTTGAAAATAAAACACGAGTTTTCGTTATAGACTCTTCTGCAATATTTACAGGGTATGTTTCCCAATTCACATTACCTTTGTACACAACACCACAGGTAATAAGCGAAATCAAGGACGAAAAGAGCTTAACAGTTTTAGAAACCATAAAGATAACTGGAAAATTAATTATAAAAACACCTTCCAGAAAAAGTTTGGAAAAAATAACTAAATTATCAAAGGACATAGGAGAATTTCAAAGTTTGTCAAATACCGACTTATCCATTTTAGCTTTGGCTCTAGACCTTCAACTTGAAGGCAAAAAACCGGTAATAGTAACTGATGACTATGCTATACAGAATGTAGCTAAGAATTTAGGGCTAGATTTCCAACCAATAAGAACAAGAGGAATTGAGGAGGCAAGGAAATACATCATAGTTTGTCCTGCATGCGGTTACGTGGCTAAGAAAGATATTGAAAAATATTGTCCCAAATGCGGGCATAAGTTAATTAAGAAACGTACTAGAACTTCCTAAGCTTAGCTATGAAGTAGCCTGGAGCATCATTTATGTGAGGATGAAATCTTAGAACATGATTTTTAAACTCTACTTCCACACCTGTACAGCCTATTTTCAAATCTATTTTTTCAATCTCGAACCTATATTTCTCTAGAACTTTCTCCAGAAGAAGCTCATTCTCTTCTAAAGTTACGGTACATGTTGAATATACCAGTATTCCACCTTTCTTCAGTAGCTCATATGCTGGCTTAAAAAACTGTATTTGATATTGTGCCAAATTGACTATATCAGAGTACTTCTTTTCATCATATAACTTAGGTCTTACACCAATGGCTGAGCATGGTGGGTCAAGAACTATTCTGTCAACTTTGTTTTTTAAACTAGGATAATCTACATGTAAATATCTTGAGTCAGCTTTCTCAACAGAAATACCATACATTTTAAGTCTCTCTAATTCTCTCCTCATTTTCTCTATTTTCGACCTGGAGTGGTCGAAGGCATATATCTTGGCTTTACCCTTAGTTAGCTGATAAATATGGGTGGTTTTTCCTTCTCCTACTTCAGGTTCCCCTATGAAACCTAAGACGCCAGGCGCATATACGTTAGCTCCTAAGAGAACACTTTCAGCAGTCCTCTTATCGACGATGACCAGTGTTTTCTCGAACGGTACGTCAAAAGGGCCTTCTATGCTAAAGTATATTGCTTCATCTAGTAATTCATCTTTAAACACGTGTATACCTTTTCTTTGTAACGAATCAATAATGGAATGGGCGTTGGTGAGTATCATATTTACTCTTACATATAATCGCTTACCAGGTCTTCTTAGAGCTGTAAAGAAGTTTTCAAGCTCATAACCATAAACTTTCTTTAATGATTTAAGTAGTTCAGTGATCTGAAGAGTTTATAGTAGTAATCATAGGTCATGAGCACTCATCTAACATTATGACTTGGAAATACCTAAAAAATTTACTTAACTTGGAAAATGCGTAGGAAACTTATGTTGACAGCATAGGAACATAGACTAGTATTGTATCTTAATCGTAACATTGCATTATTGAATGAAGCTAGTAAGAACTAAAGGGTACCTATTCGGTGTTGTGAAAAAGCTTGTCGTAGGCGTTTCAAAAGCAGAAGACATGGAAATCATTGAATGTTATGAAAGTAATTTTCCTTCTTAGAACATCAAGAAACTTAGGAAAGTTTGGTGCGGGGGGTGGGATTTGAACCCACGCAGGCTTGCGCGGCAGGAAAGCCTCTACGCCAGCGGATCTTAAGTCCGCCCCCTTTGTCCTAGCTCGGGCACC
>NJED01000068.1 GCA_002254745.1 Desulfurococcales archaeon ex4484_217_1 | reverse complement strand
CTCCTAGTAATGATGGCTGCTCTATCTTTAGTAACGATAGCTAATGTCGCAATTAGGTTTATGGGTCTTGCATCGTCGCTGATAGGAGGTTTAGGTGGTGCCTTATCTGCTTTCCTAGGGTTAGTATCTGTTGCAGGTATGGTTATTGGCAGTGTAATATTATGGTTTATTTTGGGACTACTAACTCATGTTTTTGCTAAAATCTTTGGAGGTAAAGGTGATGTTGAGAAAGCATTTACTGTTTTAGGTTATGCTACTGTTTCATTCTTCATCTACGTAATATTAGGGTTTATAGGGTTATTTACTAACTTCCTTGTCTCGATAGGTTTACTTATGGTTGGATTATTAGTTTCAGCAATACTATGGATTATTGTTGCTTCAGTAGGGGTATCGGAAGCTTATGGTGTAAGCTTAGGTAGGGGTTTAGCTTCAGTTATATTGCCGCTAATAGTGCTTTCGCTTATACCGCTCTTAATGGCTTTACCTTTCATGTTCACGGCGTGGTGATGTAGTATGGTTTTAAGGAAGGAGGAAGTAGTTGGTATAGTTGTATTGGCTTCAATAATTCTAGGTTTAGTAGCGCCAATAGTAGCATATTCTGTAGCTAAGCCCGCTGAAATACCGGAGGCTATGTTTCAATTCCCATTTACTGGTAAGTTGAAATATGTGACATCGGAAACGTACAATGTTTCTGAGGAGTTCGAAGTAGTGTTAGATGTTAGTAGTGGTGGAGCTGAAATTTTAGAGTCTGAGAAGGAAAATGAAGTTAAGGTTGAAATATATGAGCCTCCAATGTTCTTCCCGTTCTTCAGGAAACCTGCTGTAAAAGAATACAACATAGAATTTATAGATAATGTACTGCATGTAACTATTTCAGGCTATGTAGCGAAAGTTTATGTACCACCGAAGCTTGTTAGAAAAGTTTCCAGTATTATTAGCGGCGGAGGTTTATCTGTTAAAATTGACGCTAGAAACGTAGAAGCATGCGACTTTAAAGTAACTGGTGGAGGTGTAGAGTTAGATCTTAGTAATCTAGGAAACTCAACTATAAGCATTAACATTTCTGGTGGAGGATTTTCAGGAAAACTAAGTTACGGCGACTATGTAGGAGAAGCAAAGATTGTCATCGATATTAGCGGTGGTGGAGGAAGAGGAGGCACCGTGGAAGCTGAAGCATTAGTTATTCCTGAAGATAGGCAGTTAATTGTTAGAAGAATAATTAACGTTCTAAACAGTGGACCTAAACTTGAAATACTTAAAATACTTTCTGAAGGAAAACCGTTAACAGCTTCTGAGCTCGCTGAAAAACTTAAAGTTAAAATTTCAACTGTTCTTTCACACCTAGAAGACCTTGTAAATGCTGGCTTAGTTAAAGTCGAAACTGAAAGTACCGGAGGCCGCGTAACTAAAAAATACAGTTTAATCTCAAATAAGATTGTTTTGACAATAAATATTCACGCACTAACACGAATCGAAGAAGTTGGTGTTGAAGAATATGAGAGAGAGATGGAGAACTTAGCATTACAGTATCTTAAAGCTAAGAGAGAGAAGAGGAAGGGAGAATTTCCGTTAACGATTAGGGTTAGGGATGTAGCTAAAACTTTGGGAATAAGTATTGATGAAGCAATAAAGGTTGTTGACTACATTAACACGCATCCTGAGGTCATAATAGATAATATCTCATATAAGCTACTAGAAATCATACGTAAAAGTAAAACAGCTACAGTAAGAGAGTTAGCTGATAAACTAAAAGTACACCCATACTGGGTTGTTATGGCAGCTAAAAAACTTACATCTCAAGGCCTAGTAGTGTTCGAAGAAAATATCGTGAAGATCTCAGCTAGGAGCTGAATGAATGAAGCTCCTAGGAATATATACTTTTATGCCGGGGATATCCTTAAAATGTCTCACATCTAATGTTGCTAGTTCAGCGTTTAAATAAAAAACTATAGCTGCAATTAGAATGTCCGAGAAAGGTATTGGCTTACCTCTCCTATGTAGGTTAATATCGAGTTCAAGAGCTTTCGCCAAGATCTCTTGGTTCATCCAGATTATTATTCCTAATTCCTCTAATGCTTTTTTCCTCACACCTATAGGTTTATTCAGGTATTTATGTCCATAAAGATATTCGTACATTGTAATCCATGGTATGTAAATTATTTCATACCTATTCAATACGTGTTTAAGGAGACTATGATTTGCTTTATCCAAGATTTCAATTATTATCGAAGTGTCTAAGACGCCGCTCAGCATTTACCACCACTTCCTTTCCCTAAGTTCACTTATTACTTTCTTTACTTTCTCAACTTCATCATCACTTAATTTGAGTTCATTACTGATAGCCTTGATTTTTAGTAGTCTGAATTTCTCGTAGTTTTCTATCAGAAACATTATTACTTCACTATAACTTTCGGCTTTAATTCTATCCTTTATTTCCTTGAGCTTCTTATATGCAGAATCTTTTATTGCTATTGTTTTCGTCATTTGAAATACCTTCGTAAGTCAATAATATAAACTATATAAATTAATATATAAATTTTATATTAAGTTATAGTAGGTTGTTTATGAGTAAAATTTAAACATACTAAGCTATTT
This sequence comes from Desulfurococcales archaeon ex4484_217_1, assembly GCA_002254745.1. GTDB lineage: Archaea > Thermoproteota > Thermoprotei_A > EX4484-217-1 > EX4484-217-1 > EX4484-217-1. Next base: position 3,036 of record NJED01000068.1, on the reverse strand, counting down.
TAATTCTTGGTGCTAGACATGGTTAAGATAGGCGTTGTTTTACCGATTTACAATGTTGATGTTGAGGAATCGCTGAGTTTTGGTTTTAGCTAAGTTAGCTGTTATGGTGGATAGGGTTTCTAATGGGAGATTCACTATGGGGCTTGGTCTTGGATGGTATGAAGATGAAGCTAAAGCCTACGGTTTACCTATGCCCCCTCTTAGAACTAGGATAGAAATGTTTGAAGAAACTGTAAAGCTTATGAAAACTCTATGGACAGGTAAGGGTAAGGTAAGTTTTAAAGGTAAATACTTTAGCCTCGAGAACGCACCTTTCGAACCTAAGCCTGTTCAAAAACCTCACCCACCAGTAATTGTAGGTACTGGAGGTGAAAAAGTAATGTTGAAAATTGTTGCTAGAGAAGCTAATGGATGGAATTACGGTGCTTTAAGCCCTAAAGAAGTTAAACATAAACTCGACGTTCTTAGGAAGTATTGTAGAGAAATAAACAGGAGTTTTGAAGAGTTAGAGAAAACGTTTGAACTATATGTTTTCATAGGTAAAACAAGAGACGAAGCAGAAACAATATTGAAAGAATATTTAGAAACCATTCCTAAGGGTAATAAGCTACAACACGTAATTCAGCAACTTTACATAGAAAACGCGTTAAAAGGTACTTCAAATGATGTTTTAGAGCAAATGAGAAAATATGTTGATGTTGGAATAGAACATTTCATACTGGTTTTCCCAGGTAAGAAGGGGTTTGAAATGATGAATTATTTTGGTAAGTATGTTCTTGAAGAAGCTAAGAAGCTGTAGTTTAGGAGTAAATTATTTTCCCAATATTTTCATCTACTCTATAACCTACTAAACTGTTTACTAACTTTTTCACATTTTCTCTTTTAATAGTTTCTATAAAAAGTTTTACAGATTTCCTATTTAATCTGCTTTTCCTAATAACAAAATCGTATTTCTCCCAGCAAACATGCTTGTATTTCAAGCCATATTGTTCAGCAACATATCTTAGAGTTAAACCAACATCTGCATTACCTTCTATAATAGCTCTAACTACGTTATAGTGGGTCTTATATTCGATGTTATATCCGGGGATAATATCGGGGATCTTACTCTGATTCACCCCGAGTTTCAAAGATACTCTGTAAAGCAGGTTGTCCAGGTAGGATCTAGTTCCAGAACCTAAGACCCTATTTGCTAACCTAAGTTTCCCTGTAAAGAGGTCTTCAACACCCTTGAATTCTACATCTTTTCTAAAGGCGAATACAAGCTCCCTATTATATCCTCTAATAACGACCACTTTGTTTTCTAACCAGTACTTTTTAAGGTATGGTATATTGTATGTTTCCGTTTCAGGGTCGTATAGGTGTGTTCCAGCAATATCTGCTTCATTAAGCATTATAGAAGCTAATCCTCCTGCTGAACCAACCCATGAAACCTCAATGTTCTTAACCAAGCCCTTAGTCTTAAGAATCTCAATTATCTTCTCCAATACTGGGTCATGGCTTCCAATAATTGTTAACTCGGGCATTTCAGGTTTAACATATTTTTCCTCAAAAACGCCGATTTTCCTAAACTGGTTTAAGTAGTAGTTTAGAAGTTCTTTACCAAGCGATGTTAGTTTTGTTCCTCCTCCCCTGGCCCCACCTTTTCTTGCTTCAATAATTTTCAACCCTAATATTCTTTCAATTCTAGCTAAGGACTCCCAAGCTCTTGAATACGGTATTTTAAGTATTTTACATGCTGCAAGTATTGAACCTTCTTCGTCAATTATTTTTAGAAGGCTTGCAAGCTGCCTATCTAGAAGCTTTTTACCCTCATACTCAGCTACTAGATCTACTTTGAACCTAATTCTGCTAAGTACATTTTTCAAGAAACTATACCGCTAACTATACTATATTGAGTAGACAAATATTTTTCGCTACCAAATAGGTGAAAACACCATGTTTTATAACTGTAGCCTCTAATCTTACCTAATACACTGTCGTATAGGGATATTTAGGGAATTACGTGAAGAATTGTTAGATTAGCTTCTCTAAGTACTCTCTTACGATCTTATTTAAGTAGTATTCTATGTCAAAGCCTTTAATTTTAGAATATACTATTGCCCATAAAACTACGTCTGCAATACATTTTTCCGGAAGACCTTTTGTTAAACATACTGGTAATTCACTAGCGCTCTTCAGTAACATAGTGTATATCATTTTTTCAGACATACCTATGCTACCTAGTTTTGCTAGTAGTTTTTCCACATTAACTTCTATTTTCATGCCTATTTACATCTCTAAGCTTCTCATAGTATTTCTTAATGTTTTTAATAGTGTTAACTATTGGCGTGAATTCTAGTAGAGCTTTTAGAGAAATGCTGGTAGGGGATAGTGTGTAGAATATTTCGTAAAGCGAAATATCCTCCATTTCAACTCTTGTTCTTGTGTAATCGGCTTTGTTAAATAGTGAAACATATTTTGTAGGTCCAATGGTTCTAGTAATATGTAGCAGTGCTGATGAATCTTTCCCTGTAGACGATGCTAAAAATAGTCTTAAGCTTTTCTCGATATGGCTTTCACTTATCTTTCTCTTATGTACTGTTGAAGCATGGGATGCGGCTATAGCGGTTATTGTAAGCGACACTATAGCATCGTAGAAGACCTTGTTTTTTGTAAGTCTTCCTCCAATAGCTTTTATTGCGTCTGAAAGCAAGCGGCCAAGACCTGCTGATGGAGCACCTATTTTCCCTGAAGCTACTTTTTCACCTATTTCGCTTGCTTTAACTAAAACATTATAGAGTTTAGGTCCTAAGGTAAGGTAATCCATCAGTTCTTTATGTTCTGAAAACCTGTGCATGCATCCAGGTTTTATGTATGCGAAACCGCTTAGAATAAAAGCCTCAACGATCTCGTTTACAACCACTTTCACCACTTCCCGAAATAGATATTAGTTTCGTACCAAAATAATGTTTTGAAACAGCATATTAGAGGATATTTTATGGGAGAAAACTTCTACGAAGAGGATGAAGAGAAAATAATATTTTACACCCCATT
>NJED01000067.1 GCA_002254745.1 Desulfurococcales archaeon ex4484_217_1 | reverse complement strand
GCATTTTTCCTAATTAGCCCGTCCATTCTAATTATTTCTAATCCCTGATCCTCAGCATAGGATGGCCAAGCTATTGCAGCTGTTTTTCTCCTACCCTCGATTTCGACAACATCGCCTGGGCTTATTCCTAACTTCCTCATTATATTGATATCTATCCTAACCTTGCCCCTGCCAACATCTTTCTGTCTTGCCTCAAGAACCTTTAATATTACCTCTTTTCTCTCTTCCTCCCTACCGGACATTCCCTCTAGCACCACACTTAACAGTATAAGGTGGAGAAGCGGTTTTTGAGTATTTCCCCCTCATAAAAAGATTAAAGTGCATGCTTTAAAAGGTTAATACTGAGTTCTCGTAGTTACCGATTTCGCAGGTATTTTCAGAATTGCCTTTCAAATTCTACTTACATATTCTACGTTTACCTCAGATACTTCATCCAAGCTTCTAATTAAGTTCTCTAATTCCTCAGTACCGCCTTTCACATATTCAGGCATTGTAATGCTTAGTACTAGTGCTGAAAGACCGAAAGCTATAGGCACTTTTTCATACTTTTTTATCTCATAGTATGGGGGCAAGTTCTTCCTTATAGTTTCCACTAAGTTATCTAGGTTTATGTTTATGTCTTTGGGGAAAACTTTTATTATTACGACTAACTCTAATTTTTCTCTTCACTAGCGACATTTGCTGCACCTATATTGTTGAATATTTTTAACCGCTGAAGTGCTAATATGGTAACGTATTATATAAGTTTGCTGTTTAGAACATTACACGCCCAAATAGGGTTAGAGTATGGAGGAAATTAAGCAGGTAATAGTGGTAAGACAAGATTTGAAAATGGGCAAGGGAAAGCTAGCCGTACAGGTGGCGCATGCTGCTGTTGAAGGTTATGTTGAAGTTTCCAAGAGCAACCCTGCTATAGCTCAGACGTGGCTAAGTCAGGGACAGAAAAAAGTAGTATTAAAAGTCAATAATCTTCAAGAACTTATGGAGGTTTTTAATAAGGCAAAGGAAAGTAACTTACCAGCGTATATTATTAGAGATGCTGGAAGAACACAGTTAGAACCTGGAACAGTAACATGTATTGTTATAGGTCCTGCACCTGCTAGAGTTCTAGATAAAATCACAGGTAAGTTGAAGCTACTTTAAGGTAAGAGAATGAAGCTTAAACCTTCACCTACTTACGAGAAAAACATAGGTATACTGTACTATCAGACAGCATCAGAAGGAGTAGGAGGGAAAATAAGATGCAAGTTTGAAGACTTTGTTGTAAGAGAAGTACGTTCAACTCTGTTGTCAAGGTGTAAAGGAAAATATGTATACTATGAACTAGCTAAAAAAGGCATAGACACTTTACTAGCATTAATGCTTGTTTCTAAAAAGTTAAAAGTGCCCTTAAAGGATATAGGATATGCAGGTCTTAAAGACACTCATGCCCTAACATATCAACATATTTCTCTTCCCGCAAAATACGGGATTAAGGAGAGGGTTAATATAGCTGACAATGTGGTACTGAAATTTCTCGGACTAGCCGATAAGCCGTTGAGAAGGGGGATGCTTGAAGGGAACTTGTTTAAGGTGATAATAAGGGATACATTCAATAGTGAAGTCGGAGAACGTATAAGCAAGGTTCTATGTGAAATCAACGAGTTAGGTGGACTTTATCCGTACTATGGACATCAAAGATTCGGCACTATAAGACCGAACACACATATAGTCGGAAAATACATTGTCAATCGTATGTGGAAACAAGCAGTATTGGAGATTATAGGCCGCCCTTATCCTTACGAGAAACGTGAAATTGCTGAAGCCAGAAGGTTCTTTGAAGAAACAGAAAATGCAGAAAAGACTCTTAAAATGTTCCCACCAAAATATGTTTATGAGAGAATACTGCTTAGAAGCTTAGCTAAAAACCCCGGCAACTATCTTTATGCTTTAAAGAGCCTACCTAAGTTCATTGTGCACTTTTATGTTGAAGCTTACCAGTCGTTTATATTTAATATTCTTATTAGCAAGAGAATAGAGCAAGGCATAGCTCCTAACATAGCAGCGAAGAGCGATATCGTTGTTAGAGGTGGCGAATATTCCAAAGTAAATTTTGAAACCAAAATAGATTCTTCAAAGGAAAAAATTCTACTTCCTCTTGTAGGATATAAAACACGTATATTTGACCCTATGTTGAGCGATATACTTAAGGAGGAAGAGGTTGAGACGAAAGACTTCATAATTAAGGAATTAGGTGTATTCGTTGAAGGAGGGTTTAGAAAATCTCCTATGACTATTAATAGGCTAGACTATGTTATATGGGATAATAATGTGTATTTCTCTTTCTTTCTTGAGAAAGGATACTATGCAACGGTGTTTTTAAGAGAAATAATGAAGAATGAAAATGTGTTTTAAGGTACAAGCCTCTTTTTATCTCTTGGAAACAGAACCACCTCCCTTATGTTTCTTCTACCCGTTAATATCAGCATAAACCTTCCTAGTCCCAAACCCCAACCTGCATGTGGAGGCATCCCCCAGTTAAACCATTTAAGAAAGTATTCGAAGTTCTTCGGATTAAGTCCTTGCCTTAATAGCTGTTTCTCAAGAAGGTCTCTCCTGTGAATCCTTGTGCTTCCTGAAGCTACTTCAAGCCATTTATATACGAAATCAAAAGACTCTGTTCTTTCCTCATTATCGATGAAATAGAATTCTTCACCAATTATTTCACCTAGCTTTCTTAATGCTGGTGTGCTTAAATCTTCTCCTTTCTCAATAGGGTACTCATGCTCTTGAAGCATGTCAATAGCTTCATCGTACGTTATTTTCTTCACTGGTCTACGTATTTTAGGGAACTCTTCTTCATAATTAAGGATTTTTAAATCCGTATTTTAGGGAACTCTTCTTCATAATTAAGGATTTTTAAATCCTCAAGGTTTTTCTCTCTTACTCTTCTAAGAACATGTTCTACAACTTCTTCAAGCACATTCATGACGTCAAAGTAGTTCATGAAAGCTGCTTCTATGTCTACAGATATGAACTCTGATAGGTGGTAAGGAGTATCTGATTCCTCGGCTCTGAAAGCTGGACCTAAGAGTTGTGCTCCTCCTTCGGTAGCTGACGCTATGATTTTAGGGGTTAGAACTTCAACAAACCCTAGTTCTCTTAACTTCTCTCTAATCGCCTGTAGGACAGTATCTTGAATTCTAAATATTGCTTGACTTTCCCTTCTTCTTAGATCTAAAACCCTATTATTAAGCCTAGTATCTATGTCAGCATGTACTTTCCCGATAACATCTATGGGTAGTGGTGTTTTAGCTAGGCTAAGTACCTCTATTTCTAAAGGTTCTACTTCAACTCCTCCAGGGGCTTTCTCAGAAGCCTTAGCAATGCCTTTAACTCTAATCACACTCTCTCTTGTGAGCTTACTGTACGTTTCTATTACTTGCTGTGGTGTTTTACCTTTTGTTAGAATGAGCTGTATGGTTCCTGTTTTATCTCTTAGTATTAGAAACTTTTTCCCACCTAAATCTCTTTTAATGTGAACCCATCCGGCTAAAGTTACAATAGAGCCGTTTAGTTCGGCTTTTACATCTTTAGCAAAATGTGTTTTATATTTGGTCTTCATGAATTACTCCCTGAGTGTTTATTCGAAGCGTATTCTAACTTCCATACCACTTAGTTTAGTTAGAATTTCCTCTAATACCTCCTTTTCGGCAGGTAACGCCTTAGAGTCTGACTTAGAAACTCTAACTATGCTTTGCCATGAGCCATCAGGTAACCAGAGAATGTTTACGCCTAAAACATTCGCTGGAAAGAGAAGTTGAGAAGCCATCCTCCTTAAACTACCTGACTTCTCAATTATTCTCACTTTCCCCTCAAGTTTTTCAGAAAGCTTCTTAGCAATTTTACCTAACATGTATGGGCTAAGCTTATTTCCTGAAAAAACTATGACATACATGTTGTTTGCTTTGTAACTTTTATGATAGACTACATCTTTTAAAATAGAAAACTTTGATTCTTCAAGTTCAAGAAGAGTTTTCATTATTTCAATATCTACTTCATCGTAGTCTCCTCTTTCAACAAGTCTTTGGCAACGTGGGCAAAGTAAACCACTCTTCACGCATATCGTACATAGTGGTAATTTCGTAAAATCATCACCTCTAGTTGGGAGCAAAAGCTTTCCTTAAATAAACTATTTCTTTCTTATCTTTAGAGAAATTCATTACTACATATATTTCTTTCTTTCGGTTACCATAAAATTTAAATTAGTACTAAAATTATAGACGTGGAATAGAGTGATGCTGACTTGAGGTGCTATAGAGTTGCCCGTAACTGACCCTGTTAAATACAGGATTGCAGCTTCCCGCTTACTTAACGTAATGATATGTAGGAAGTGTGGCGCTAAGAATCCTCCAGGAGCTACTAAGTGTAGAAGATGTAAAAGCAAAAACTTGAGGCCAAAGAAGAAAGGAGCTAAAAAGATATAACGTAGTTTAAATTTTTCATGATACTTCTAGGATTTCAATTAGGAGCCCTTTTTGTTTATGTGGTGGGCCCGGGGGGATTCGAACCCCCGACCTACGGGTCTCTCCTTTAAAGCTCCAGACCTAAGTCATCCCGTAAAGGTCAGCAGACCCGCATTTTCACGGGTCTGGAGCATCGGCCTATCCGCTTCAACGTGTTGAAGCGGTATAGTCCGCCGCTCTCCCTGGCTGAGCTACGGGCCCTCCACTATCACGAATTAGGTGAGAGAATGTATAAACGTTACGGGCATCGATACGGAGATTATGTCTTGATAGTTTACATAAAGAATAATCACAATAGCACTGTTTAGGTTAGGTAAAGTTTAAATTAAAAACTGTTATAAATCTACGCTAGGTGTAATACTTCTATATGTTGCTCAAACACCGCAGCAACATACAAGAAACACGGAAAATAGCTTATGGCTTATTAGGTCTTACAGCTATAGGTTATGGTCTTGCTTTTGCTTTAAGAGGATTTAACGTATTCTATGATGAAAGAATGGACTTTATTCGTGGAACCGGGATCTTAGAATATAGTTTAGAAGAATTTTACGATGAAGAACCTAAAATTTCACCGTATCCTCAATTAGCTCTAATTCTGGCAGCTCTATTCCGCTTACTTTTCCCTACACTTATTTATTCAAATTAGCTTTCCCGCTAATTTACGTTCTGGATTGGTTCATATTTTACATTATACTTGAAAGGACAAGTTTTGAAATAGCACCATTCATGATGCTTGGCCTTCTTACATTCCCCTTTTTACGCTTAGGCCTTATAACTCTTCATCCAACGGATTACTTCTTCCTTCTATTTCTTCTCCTCAGCATTTACCTCTACCCTAAAGATAGGCTACTTTCTCTTATCCTT
>NJED01000017.1 GCA_002254745.1 Desulfurococcales archaeon ex4484_217_1 | reverse complement strand
TTATCTTGATTTTGTAACCATATCAATTATTTCATTAGGGTCTACAATTTCTAAGCCATATTCTTTTAATCTTTTGAAATGTTTAATATTAAACGTTGATAATGATATTTCTTCAACAATACATGAGGCAGCAATTAATATGTCGGGGTCTGGTATTAAAACTCCTTTACGATGCAGACTGGCATATATTTCAGCGGCTTCGATAATAGTTTTCTCTGTCAAGGGGATTATGGTGAAAAGGGTTTTTAGTATTCTCTCTGCATAGACTATATCTCTTCCTAAAACAGCTAGTCCTCTTAAATACTCGTATGCTGATATTATTGATAAATATAAGTTCATGTGAGGTTTTATATGCTTTAGTAGGTTTCTTCTAGATAGTTCAATTAAAACATCAGTGTCTATGCATACCTTCTCCAACTTTCTCTACCCTTCTTAAGAAGATCTAGCATTATTTCTGCCTCCTTATCTGATAATTTAAGAATTTCAAAGTTTACTTCTTCTTTCTCTTTTTCTAAAAGTTTTTCGAAAAACTCATCCCAGCTAAGAGACTTACCTAATTTAGCTTCGTAAATTTTCCTCAATAAGTTAAGTTTTTCCTTAGTTTCTTTTTTCAGACTAATGCTAGTTATACCCATTATTATCTATAGTTATATAATTATGAAATTATATTTAAATTTTGGTAGCTCCTTTCTAAAAAGATAAGGTTTAAGTAGTATCTTTTAATAATGCCCGATGTTCTTGAAGCTGAAGTTTAAATATTCTATTAAAAACTACATTTGATTCTCTATGTGTAATGGATGTTTTAGGGATATGTATAAAGCTAATATAGTTTCGTATGTTACTTATTATAAAAAGATGGAGTTCCAATGTTAATTTCTAATCAGGGTGTATACGTAATGTATATTACTGAGCTTAATGCTGAAGTTTTGCGCAACCTTGTTTTAACAGCTTTGGGTAAGCTTAAAGCCGATTTAGTTTTAAGAAACACTTCACTAGTCAACGTTTATACTTCAGAAGTTATTGAGAATGTAAGTATTGCTGTGAAGAACGGCAGGGTAGCTTATGTAGGTGAAAATGTAAACCATTTAATATGTTCTTCAACTAAGGTTTTTGACGTTAAAGGTATGTATGTTACTCCTGGCTTTATGGATTCCCATATTCACATTGAAAGTAGCATGTTAACTCCTCTTAGGTTTTCCGAAGCAGTACTGCCTCATGGAACTACAGGTGTTTTCATAGATCCTCATGAAATCGCTAATGTCCTCGGTGTTAAGGGTGTTGAATTCTTCATTAAGGAAGCATTAGAAGCACCAATTAGGATTTTCGTAAATGTTCCTTCTTGCGTTCCTGCAACACCCGAGGATACCACTGGGGCTAAATTAGGACCTAAAGAAGTTGAGTATTTGCTTAGAAACCCATATACTATCGGCTTAGCTGAAATGATGGACTTTCACGGTGTTTTATCGTTAAGAGAGGATGTGTTAAGTAAAATTCTTGCAGCACATAAGCTAGGCAAAATTATTGACGGTCATGCTCCAGGGCTTTCAAATAATCTTTTACAAGCATATGTTTCCACAGGCATATATTCCGATCATGAAAGTGTTAGAGCGGATGAAGTTGTTGAAAAGACTAGGTTAGGAATGTATGTTATGCTTAGAGAAGGTAGCGCCTGGAGAGATCTCGCTGAAACATTGAAAGCAGTTACCGAGAGAGGTATTGATACTAAAATGCTTCTCCTAGCTAGTGACGATAGGAATCCATACGATATAGTTCATGAAGGCCACATGGACTACATTGTGAGGAAAACAATTGAGCTTGGCGTTGACCCTGTTAAAGCTATTCAAATGGCTACGTTAAATGTCGCTATGAGGTTCAAAGTGGAAAAACATCTTGGAGGTATTGCTCCCGGCAAATTAGCTGACATGGTAGTATTAGATGATTTGGAGAAAATTAATGTTAGAATGGTGTTTGTTAACGGTAAACTACTAGCAAGAAACGGTAAATCCTTATGGCATCCGCCAGAAAACTATAAAGCACCCAGCTACCTCTATGACACCATTAACATTAAGAGGGAAATAACATCTGAAGATTTTAAAATAAAAGCGCCCATAGAGGAGGGCGTAGTTAAAGCGAAGGTTATAGGCATTGTTCCCGAAGAAGCTATAACCAAGAAATTAATCATGGATGTTAGAGTTGTTAATGGTTATGTAGTTTCGGATGTTGAAAGAGATGTTTTGAAAATTGCTATGGTTGAACGCTATACAGGAGAAGGACGTATAGGGCTAGGTTTGGTTCACGGTTTCGGTTTCAAATATGGTGCTTTAGCTTCATCGATAGCTCACGATAACCATAACATACTCGTTGTCGGCGTAAATGAGAAAGATACGGCTTTAGCTGTTAATAGAGTAGTTGAAATGGGTGGTGGAATAGTTTTTGCAGCTAAAGAAGAAATAAGAGCAGCTGTTAAGCTCCCTGTTGGAGGGATAATAACGGATAGGCCAGCTGAGGAAGTTGCTGCACAACTTGAAAAACTGACTTTAGAAACTAGAAAAGCTGGGTCTAAGCTTAGAGAACCTTACATGACCTTATCTATTCTAGGCTTAATAGTAATACCGGAATTAAGGATTACTGATAAGGGATTATTTGACGTATTAGATAATAAGTTTGTAAGCTTATTTGCATAAACGGTGATAGATCATGTTCTATGATTTAAAAATAGTTAATGCTAAAATAGCTACTATTAGCGGTGTTTATGAAGGAGCTATAGGTGTTTCTGAGGGGAAAATAAAGGCTATAGTTAAAAATGGAGACATGTTGAAAGCTGAGAAAACATTAGATGCTAGAGGGAAACTTGTCCTACCAGGGGTAATAGACGTTCACGCACACATATATGATCCAAGATTTATTCATAGAGAAGATTTCGAGCATGGAACATTAGCTGCAGCTTTCGGCGGAGTAACAACAGTCATAGTCATGCCTTTAGATACCCACATAGATAACGTTGAAGCTCTTAAGCACTACATTGAAGTAGGTGAGAAAGAATCCTACATAAATTTCTCTATTCAGGGAGGGTTCATAAAATCCGACAATATAGGTAATGTTGAGGAACTTGCTAGGCAAGGTATTAGAGCGTTTAAAATGTTTACATGTAGACCATATATGGCATCGGATGATGTTTTTATTAAAATGCTTGAGCTAACGAAGAAACTGGACATTATAATTACTGTTCACGCCGAAGATGACCATATCTTAGATCATGGTATAAGAGAAGCTTTAAAGACGGGGCGTAAAGACCCAGTAATACATCATCTATCCAGGTCGCCGCTTGCTGAGAAAGCTGCTATGGAGAAACTTCTAACGTATCTTGAATATGTGGGTGGAAACCTCCACTTATGCCATATAACAACGAAGTACGCAGTAGACATTATTAGGATGGGTAAGGAGAAAGGATTAAACATCACTGGTGAAGCATGTACCCACCACTTACTATTCACATATAATGACGCTAAAAAGTGGGGTCCATATTTAAAAATGAATCCTCCACTCAGATCTAAAGAACATGTTGAAGCTCTATGGAAGGGATTGCAACAAGGAATAGTTGATATAGTCACTACGGATCATGCGCCGGGAAGTAGGGATGAGAAAGAAGTTGGCTGGGAGGATATTTGGAAAGCATGGGGTGGTGTTGCTGGTGTAGAAACATTGTTACCGATAACGTTTACCTACGGTTTTAAAAAGAATGTTCTGAGTTTAGAGAGAACCATTGAGGTTCTTTCATTTAACCCTGCTAGAATATTTGGACTTAAATCTAAAGGAGATATTAAACCCGGCTTGGATGCTGACCTTATAGTTTTAGACCCTAACTATGCTAGGAAAGTGAAAGCCGAAAACTTACACTACAAGAACCCATGGACACCATATGAGGGACTAGAACTTTATGGATGGCCGGAAACAGTTATTCTAAGAGGCAGTGTTATTGTAGAAAACTATGAACTAGTAGGGGTTAAGGGACAGGGTAAATTTATTAGAGCATTAAATGTGTTCAGTAAATAATATAGGTTTCCCATTAACCCATTAAAAATACATTTTATACTCTGTTTACAAAAACTTATCATTTGGGTGCGTCTTCAGTGTTCTCTATAAGGTTCAATTTACCTACAAAAATAGTTTTCGAAAGAGGGGCCATAACTAAAGTAGGGTTTGAGGCTGAGGATCTAGGTAAGAAAGCACTTATCGTAATAACCAGAGGAGGGTCAATGATAAAATTCGGTTACCTAGGTAATGTAAGGTTAAGTCTTGAATCTAGAGGCATAAAATACGTTGTTTACAACAATGTTTCATCTAATCCCAGAGTTGATGAAGTAGAGAAAGGAGTTGAAGTTGCAGAGAAAGAGAAATGTGACTTCGTAGTAGGGTTAGGAGGAGGTAGCGCCATAGATACGGCTAAAGCTATCGCAGCAACTCTTGGCTCAGGAAAACCTTTCATAAAGTATCTTAGAAGGGAGAAAGAGATTTCAGCAGCATACCCTGTAATAGCAATACCTACAACCCACGGTACGGGAAGTGAAGTAGATAAATACGCTGTAGTAACCGATGTTGAAAGAAAAGCTAAGTTAACAGTGATTAGTCGCCACATATATCCTAAAGTAGCCATACTTGACCCTGAAACCACAGTTACACTACCTCCGCAGTTAACTGCCGCAACAGCTTTCGATGCTCTCTCCCATGCTTTCGAAGCCTATATTAACAGAAGTACTAACAGGTTAGCTAGGGTTTTCGCTGCGGAATCTATGAAAAACATTGTAGAAAACATAGAATATGCGGTAAAACATGGGCTCAATATCGCTGTTAGAACAAGACTACTATGGGCAAGCATGTTAGCTGGCTTAGCAATAGACCTTGTAAGAACAGCGCTATGTCATGCTATGGAGCATCCTTTAAGTGCTTTCTATCCTCATGTACATCATGGTCTAGGATTATCTATACTAATGCCTGCATGGATAAAATTCACTTTAGAATCAGCTAAAGAAGACTTTGCAGAAATAGCCAAAATATTAGGATTAAAAACTGAAGGATTAACCATAGACCAAGCAGCGAAAGCAGCTTACGATTTTGTTGCAGATTTGCGTAAGAAAGTAGGTTTGAACTTTAAACTCAGAGACTTAGGTGTAAAAGCAGAAGACATTGACGCCATGGTTGAAAACGCATTTACATACATGAAGGCGTTAATAGAGAATAATCCAAGAGTACCAACGAAAGAAGAGCTAAAGAAAATATATTTAGAAAGCTATTAGTAACCAACGCTACTCCAGCAATTACGAAGCGATTTAAATGTATGAGCAAAAACTCTTCACAACAAAAGCCACTAAGTGGATAGCGCTAGCTGGAAATTTAATTTCATCTTTTGAAAACATCCATGGAATTTTAGGCTTAAATGAAATATACGTAGATAGTTCTTTCTATAACTATGTTGAATGGGCTCCAGGAAGCAGTTTAATAGTTAGCTTAGGTGGAACATGTAAGAAAGACATACTGAACAATGTCAAGGAGCTTCTTAGAGTTGATAATGATCTAGCAAACCTGGTCATAGTTGAAGGCCGCACATCTGAAGCATCGTATCATTGGAGAACACTGTATAGTAGGGTTTTAGAAGTATTCTTGGACAATATAGTGGGTTTTCTAAAGTCTAAAACTGTAGTAACCAATAGTAAACGCATAGAGTATATGTTATTGGTTACTAGAAAAGGTGAAGGAGTGGTTCTTCAAGGCGACGTTGATAGGATAAGAATACCTAGAGTAAAAGCATGGCTTATAGCACATACTCATCCAAGTCCCCATAGTTTTTTCTCATCTAAAGATATAGAAACCTCTAGGGATTTATTTGTAAACCAAGGACTTTTAAGCGCTGTTGTAACCTCAACTACTATATGTGTTCTTTATAGATGCGGAGACATGGACGTTGACGATTACGAGAAACTTATTCTTATAGAGCGTAAGCTAGCTAAAGGTAGAGTTAGAGAAGCTCTGGAGTCGATGAGCAAGCTAAAGAACGTTAAGCTTGTACTTAAAGGAGTATACTTAAATTTGCGATAGTGTATTTAAGGGTACAATTATTATACCTGCTTTACTATGATTAATTATCTCAACTTCAACACCATATGTTTTAGCAATATTCTCCTCCGTTAAAACCTCAGGCGGAGTACCAGTAGCCACGATTTTACCGCGATGTAATAGTACCAATTTATCTGAAAATATTGATGCTAGTCTTAGGTCATGTAGTGTCATTATGGTTAATGTATTGTTTATTTTACTAATACGTCTAAGCATGTTAAGTATTTCTAGTTGATATTTTAAATCTAAATGTACCGTAGGCTCATCTACGAGCAACACCTTAGCTTGGTGAGCAATAAGTTTCGCCATAACTATTCTTTGCAGCTCGCCGTCACTTAGTTCTTCAAGTCTTCTCTCAGCTAAGCACCTAGCATTGACCATGGTTAATGCTTCTTCAACTACATCTAAATCCTTTTTAGTTTCCCAAAAACCTCTAAAGTGTGGGTACCTACTTGTAAGTAAAAAGTCCAATACTGTTAAGTTAAAGCCTTTAGGTACCTCAAATAAAGAATGTGTAAGTATTTTAGCTAAATCCTTATTGCTTATACTCCATATGTCACGGCCATCTAAATATATGACGCCTTTCTTAGGTTTCAAGAGCTTAGCGATACATTTTAAGAGAGTCGTTTTCCCCGCTCCATTAGGCCCAATAATGCTAACTACTTCTCCCTCCTTGAACTCTATCGAGACATTCTCCAGTGCTTCTATGGAATCGTAGCTAAAGCTTAAGTTTAGGATTTTAATTTTAACCACGTTTTTAACCTCTCATTTTCTTTAGAAGAAGATATATGAAAAATGGAGCACCAACAACACTCATTAGGGCACCTACAGGTAATTCCCCGAAACCAAGATTTGAAGAAAGACATCTGACAATTACATCTGAGAAACATAGAAGAGAACCTCCTAGGAGAGCCGATGAAGGTATAAGAACCCTATGATCATTGCCCACAATAAGTCTTGAAATATGAGGAACAACTAAACCTATAAACCCTATGAGGCCTGAGACAGAAACTGCTACACCTGTAAGAAACGAAGTGGTTAGTATTGCTATATACCTTAGTACTTTAGGATTATAGCCTAATTGGAAAGCATGTTCATCACCAAAAATTAGAGCATTCAATCTCTTAGAAATAGTTAATGCGATGATAAAACCCACAGTAAATGATATTGAAACTATGAAAACATGTGTTAGAACAATGTTCGAAAAACTTCCAAGTAGCAACATGAGGAATGGCATGTTAAGTTTAAACTGAACAATAAAAGCAAGTAACTGCGAAACACCGGCAAACATAGCTGAAACAGCTATTCCAGCAAGAATTAAGCTTAAAGGTGTTCCTCCGAGAAGCTCAGAAATAGTCATAGTTACGAATAATGCTATTAAGGCTCCAACACCCGAGACCGCTAAGGAGGAACCAACTAAAATAGTAGCCATAGTCCTTGAAAAACGTATGCCTAGAACAACTTTCCCTAAAGAACCAGGATTGTAATTTACCATACCTAGTTTAGATAGAATAACTAGTAGAACGTCAGCAAAACTTATATGCACAGACCCTACGGATAATGATAAGATAAAGACTAAAAAGGTAACTGCTGTAAGTAAAGGTTCACCAAATATGTCTGGGTGAATAATTTTAGCAAGCAAGAGGGTAGCCTTAGCTACTCTAGGTCCAGGTCTACTTACGATGTCATCTGCTTCTCCAATTAATACGTAAACTCTACCGTTCTTAACAGCTGATGTTTCTGAAAGTTCAGAGTTAACTATTTCGTTAATTACCGCTTTAGCGTCTTCAGTAGTACCCATAACTAGAACAATGATTACTTCGGGGTCAGCGCTGATTACTTCTTCTAAGCTAAGCTGTATCCATCCATAATATTTTTCAGCAATATTTATGCCGCCAGCTCTATGTATGATGTCATTAAGGAACTTACCGGAGCCTACAGTCCATAATCCTAGCGAAGGAGGGCCTAGAAGTACTAGAGTTTTCACCTTACTTGCTTCTTTCACTTTTTCCTCTATGGTAATTAGTTGCTCACTTATATTTTGAATAAGTTTTGCACCATTATCTTCAACGTTAAACACCTTAGCTACTAACATAATGTCTAGTAGAATATCTTCTACAGTTACTGCCGCTCCCCCTCTAATGAAAACCACGTTTAAACCTAGCTCCTCAAATTTGTCCTTGAACTTCATATGAGCATCGGAATCAGCTATTATAACGTCAGGAGCGAGTGCAACTATTTTTTCTAAATCAGGCGACCAAAACCCACCTATATCCTGTATAACACCCTTATCTTTAAGCTCAATAACTTCTGGCGGATAGTTAGAAAACGAGTCAACAGCAATAACTCTGCTTCCTAAGTTAAGTGAGAAAAGTATTTCAGTTATAGACGGCGAGAGCGAGATCACTCTTAGAGGTTCACTACTTATTA
>NJED01000016.1 GCA_002254745.1 Desulfurococcales archaeon ex4484_217_1 | reverse complement strand
GAGTATGGGGGAACAGATATTATCGTTATTGTTGTTCTTGCAAAGCTAAACTATCAAAAGTATTTGGAGGCTAAGTCAGGGTAGGATATTTATTTGTAGTGAACGTTCTATAATGGAACTATTTTGTTAGTTTATCGTAGTTTATGATTAATGCTGTTTAGCTTGGGGTGTGGTGTTGAGAGTACTATATATAGTGTTTTTTCTAAGTTGGTAGTGGGGGTTAGTAGAGTGGGTAATGTTGTTTTGAGGAAGTCTAGGAAAAGGCTTGGAAGGATGCGTAGGGTTAGGAGAATAGGGTATATAGTTCCGGTGAGGAGTGAGGAAGTTGCCTGTAAGGGTGAGGGTAAGGTTAAGGAGCGGTAGTGTTGTAGTTGTTTCTGCACTGCTTAATACGGGGTTTACTTCTGATGAACTTGACATACATGTTCCCCGCGGTTTAGCTGAGAAACTTGGTTTATGGCCTCCTCCTGGAAATGCGTCTTTGGAAGTACTTGATACTGCTGGAGGCGAGGTTTTAAGCTACTTTATACCTAATGCTGTGGAGCTCGTTGTAGTTGATGAGAACGATGTAGAGGTTTCTAGGAGAATAACATGTAATGTTATTGTTTCTCTGCATGAGAGAGAAGTGTTGTTATCTGATGCTGTAATTGAGGAGTTGGGAATAGAGATAATATCTCCTAAGACGGGGTTGTGGAGGTTTAGAGGGGAAAGTAGGTTAAGGAGAAGTGCTTAGTTTTCTTCGGAGGGGCTAATTCATGCCTCCATGGAGTATTCGTAATAAGTGGTGTATTAGGCTTGGATGTAGTGCTGATGTTTGTAGGGAGGCAAATTACATTGTTGACTCTGCGTTAGCTCATGATTTAGGTAGAAGGAGGATCGTAAACTCCGATACTATGGTTAAGAAGGTGTTTCATGGGGTTTCACATGATTTCTTAAGGAAGTTTAGCGAAGTAGAGAAGGCGTTTGAGAGGAAAATAGAGTTGATAATGATTAATTATAGGCTTAGAGTGGATGAGTGTTTGAGGAAAGCTTTCTACTTGCATCATGCTTTAGACGTTTTGCTTAACACTTTAATCCCTATAAACAATGTTTTCGGCGGAAACTCTTTTGCTCTACAAGGATGAGCTTGTAAGCGGCGTTGATGAGCATGCATGGATTAAGAGAATAGAGAAGAGAATTAGGAGAGAGATTTCTAATGCATGTAAGCTTGCAGTATTAGTTAAGCCTAGTTCGAAATATCTTGAGGCAGCTAGGAGGCAATAGTATAAACCTGGAATACCTAGTGATTTAGCTGAGCGATGTGCAATAGGGCAGTGGATTAATTGGGTTTCAGGAACGTATCGTAGAAAGTTAGTGGATAAGTTAATGGTTTGTTCTGGTCTATACCATTATACGCTACTTAATCCATGGAACGAAGATAATCCTCTCTTTATCTTAAAGAATGCTCGAAGAGTTTTATCTGATCTGCTTATTGACCTGTGGTCGGGTATCGACTTCGATATCGCAGTTAACTATGCATTTCGCAGATATACTTTTAACAAGTACTCGTATCCTGAAGAGATAATGAAGAAGCTTAAGTTTCTTAAAGAACGTTTTTCTTGTTTTTCTACGGTTTTCTCTAATTCCTTTTCGCAGTAGTTAATGGCTTTTACGAGGGTTCTTACGTATTCTATTGCATTACATAGATAGTCTGAAATTTCGATTGAGAAGTCGCAAGAACACTCGTCGCCAATTTCTTCCGGTATGAAACCTAGTCTGGAGGCTATGCTCTCAATTAGTGAGCAATGATCATCTATTGTGTAAGGTCCTGAGGCTAAAGGGACTACGCGTTTTAGTTCATACATTAGTAGTATTCTGTTTCTTGCTGCATATACAAATAGTCCTCCCCATAGCTTATCAAGAGTTGGTATTATGGATTCCAGGTTTCCAATATATATTTCCGTTAATGCACCCGGTATATCTGCTAAATGTAGGTTTGCTATTTCCTCGTAAGGTATGGTGTAGTTTCCATCGTAGCCTTCGTATTTTTTACCGTTAATCTCCATTTCGTCAACAATAATTTCTCCGTAATAATCTATTCTCTTCTTTAGCACTCTTATTGTTGCTTTAGGTGGTTTTAATCTTTGAGGAATGGTTAGTGGTTTTAATCTAACGTTTATGAGGTTTTTGATTTTAGAGATTATCTCTCCTTTCATTTTTATGTTTAAACTCTTTATTGTGTTTATTAGTTCTTTTAAGGTTGTTAGAGATTTCTCTACGGTTTCTTGGGAAGGTATAAGGAATGTTATTGTGTCGCTTTCGTATCTTGTTGTGTCATAGCTGACCATGTATTTGATGTTAAGTATTTTTGCTATTTCGGCTAAATCTTTAAGATACTGTTTTCTGCTGTATGGTTTTTCTTGGAGATCATATTTTGTATTGGATATTGCTATGGAAAGTGATGTTCCGTTATTGGATATGTCTAAATACATGTCTCCATATATGTATTCAATAAATTCTCTAACTATGGTCTCTATTGTGCTGTTGTCCATGCTTGAGAAGGTTAGGCCTTTTGGTATTTCTGAGAGCTTTAGTTTAGGATTTTCTGTATGAGGTCGGGGTGGTTATCTAGGCTTATTATTCCTGGGGGTTTGCACATGTAAATTGTGTTGTTTATTTTTACTTTCTTAATTACCTTGTTACCTTCCTCATCATAGGTGTATTCGATAGGCTTAATCATTAGAATTTCCCGTTTTCACTTATTACTGTGCTTCTATTAAAATTTCGTAGTTTATTTTAGACTTTTAAATACCGTGGTAGAACTGGTTTGGAGAAGAGCCGTTTAAAGTTAATTTTGTTTGTTTAAGGGTTTTTTATTCTGGTATTATTCTAGCTATTTTCTTTGCTAAATACCTGTATTTCCTATATTTATCCTCTGGTGAAAACCTGGGTGGATGTGGAACTACTACCTTACTTCCGCAGTACGGGCATTTATCTTGTTTTATTGTGTACCGGCCGCATTTAACGCATTTTCTAAGTATTCCCTTCATCTTCGATCACGTACAAACTTTGTTCGTAGTTCATATTGTTTGGCTTTTGATCCAACTATTTTCAGCATGTTTGCTAGTGTTTTTTCTAAGTCTTTGTAGTTAAGCCCTGATAATTCTATTTTGTATCTTGGCGCCCCAATAGTGTATATTCTTATTTTAACTTCTTCAGGTTTCTTCACGTTTCCTAGAGACGTTAATGTTTCCTTAATTGCCTTAACTCCATCGCCTTTAATGGAGAGTAGATATAGTGTGCCTGAGATTTTAACTCTTTTTATTTCTATGTGTCTCTTAGCTTCTTCTTCAATTACCTTTTTCTCTTCATCTGTTAATTCTAGGTCTTCTATTGCTTCTCTTCCCTTTCTTGCTACTTCCTCTAGTGCGGCATATATTGTTCCAAACTTACTAGTTAGCTTTCTACCTATTGTTGAAAGTACTTCACGGGGATCTTTGCCTAGTCTTGAAGCTACAATCTCCATGATCTTTAGTGATTTTTGAAGCTTCTTCCATTCGAGAAGTTTTCTTCTACGTTCGACTTCTAAAACTCTTTTAAGTGATATGTCTACATGCTTCTTTCTTCTATTGATTCTAACTACCTTAAATACTGCCTTCTGTCCCTCCTTGAGCACTTCTCTAATGCTTCTAACCCATTTAGTAGAGGCTTCTGTTCTTGGAAGATAGGCTACCAGGCCATCGTATTCATCTAGCGTGATATATGCTCCATGTTCATGTATCTCCTTAACAGTTCCTATAACGAGTTCTCCTTTCTCGGGAAGATCCCTTTCCTCAAAACTCAAATATTTTACCCTCCCTTTACCCGTAAATCTTAACTATTTTACCGTAAATTTCTGCTTTTCCACCAGTAGGTTTTGCGAGAAGCCTACCACAGACAAGACATCTTACAGGGAAGGAGGCATGGTCGAAAATTACTTGTTCATTACCGCAATCGGGGCATTTTACTTTTATAAACTTGCTTTTAGGTTCAGGTATCAGTACTTTACGTTTTTTAACCATGTTTTCAACCTCTTAGAATTTCGATATTTCTGCTTTCTTCAGCCTTATACCTTCTCTATGGCTTATGTAGCCGCATTTCTTACATTTAAGTTTAAGAACAATTTTCTTAGTTACTTTAGCAAATCTTTTCTGTTCGGGTTTTCTTTTGCTACCATATCCTTCCTGTTTTCTCCTATACCTTCTTTCGCCTTCGGCTAACGCTCTTCTTCTCCCATGCTTATATATGGTTACCGTATGTATAGTATGGGCATTGCATCTTGGGCAGTAAGTTCTTATCTCCTTAGGTATCTTCAATATTTACCTCCTCACTCCTCACACTTGTCTATTTGAGCTGTAATTTAAGAGTTTTGACTAGGTAAATATATTTTTAGTTTTTAGAATTCTACTTCAACAACTATTTTGCCTTGGAGAATATTAGTATAGGTTTTAATGATTAATCTTAGGAGTTTAAGTATATCCGCATCTATAGAGTTTTTTGGTATATTCTTGTCTCTTAAGACCTTGTATATTCTTGAAATTACTAATTCTCTAACATAATTCTCCACAAAGATGTCGTACGTTTCCTTTATCTCGGTATTTAGTGGTGAAGATTTTTTAATATCGGATAACATGTTTAGGTAGTCTCTATACGATATTTGCACAAGTTCTCTTCCTCCCTGCTCTCTAGTTAGGAGGAGAATTAGTTCTTTCATTCAATACCCTCTATTTCAACTAATCCTTTCCCTGCAAGATATATTGCCGCTAGTAAACTTATTTTCATGTTTTCGCCTTTTCTCCCCGCTATTTTCTCGCCAAGTACTTCAATGTTTTTAGGTATTTCCTCAGTAAACTTTACTTTTGCCTTTCCCTTAAATGGGGATAGGTCCTTGGTTAATGTGAAATTGTCAAGGCTGACGAGGTCCAGTATTAGTACGGGTAAGCCCGATTTTCCATGTAAGGTTCCAGGCAGTCTTATTAGCCTTCTAGTGTCTATTGTGACTTTTTCGTCTACCTCGCATTTTTCCTCTTTAACTAGTGTTTCAAGTAGTTTTCTTAGCTTCTTCCTGCCTAGAATTCTATATAGTGTAGTCCATTTTGGGGGTTTATCCATAATTTCAACTATTACCCTATTTAGTTCTTCAGCAAGACTAGTGGCTGTTTTCTCGCCTAGAAAATTCCTTACTTCATCTTTTCTTTCTTCAAGTTCTAGTAGGAAATCGTATAGTTTTCTCGCTATTTTCCCCCTCCAACCGGGTTCGTTGATGTCGAGTCCTAGGACTTCTCTGCTTCTACGGAATGGTATGAGCTTGTCTATGCTTAAGCCTAGGGCTTTAATGTAGTCTACTATTTCTCTCCTCTCCTCTGAAGAGAGTTTAGTATATTCTTTGCTTGAAACATGTATGTGAAACCCTCTATGCCCAGTAAATACAACCATAATTTCCTTCGGATTTATTCCGAAGTCGGGTACGAGGAAGTTTTCTATAAGTTTTAGTGTTTCCTCCTTAGCTTTAGCTATGCATTTCTCACATATCCAAGCGTATGCCTTAATGTTTTTTGAGCCGCAGTTAGGACATGTTTCTGGGGTTTTTCCTCTTCCACGGTAACCACATGTTATGCATTTCCAGAAGTCATGCTGGTTTCTACATGGCGTATCGAGATGGTCTGCGTCTATGTCAAAAACTAGTTCTGCACCTATCCACCCTTTCTCGTCCATGTCGTGTGCTGAAGGTAGTACATATATTGCTGTAGAGTAGAAAGCGTGCTTAGGTATAATTTTAACAATGTAGTTTCTTAGTTCTTCAGCATTTTCGAAAGCAAGATGCCTTATCATTCCCTCGCTTTTAAATGTTTGAAAAGCAAACTCCCTATTTCTCAATCTAGGTGGTTCAAAAATTTTCTGTTTGTTCCTAATATAGTACGTTTTAAATAGGGATTCTATGATTTCAGACGTTTTTTCGTTCATATTCTTAGTCAACTCTTGGTGCAATGTAAAATGTTAATCTTCCCTCACCTGCTAGTTCGAAGTCCAATCTGCAAGGCATATTGGTTGAGAATCTTATTGTTACCGTGTCTGATGCTTGAGATGCAGGCGCTATATTCTTAAAGTATTCTATACTGTAAGAGGCTTCTGCTTTTTCCTCAACACTTAAGTCTATTAATGCCCCGCTTTCTTCTGTTAGAACAATTTCTGCTTCTCCTCTACTACCTTTACCTATAACTTTCAATGCTTCGCCATCGCAGACTAATTTTATTGTTTCCGCTACAGGCTCTATGTCCTTTAACATGTCTCTAAAAGTTGCGCTTGTTATTCTAACTGAGGCTTTGAATTGAATTCTAGGTTCAGGTAGTTTTTCTTCGCTTATACTAAGTGTTGGTAGGACAAATGTTCTTTCCGAAGCCCCTAGAAATACTACAGCTATTTTTTCTTCCCTTAATTCTAAACCTAGTTTGTCATTTTTAGTTGCTCTTCTCAAAATTTTAATGAAATCGTTGAAATTTATGCTTACTTTTTCCTCTTTTGTTACATTGTATTCTTCAAAAATTGTTTTAGGCATATTTAAATCAACCATGATTATGTGTGAAGGATCCATGGCTCTTAACGTAACACCTTCACTAGTAAACCTTAATGTCCCTTCCTCAATTATTTTGCCTATTGCTGTCATTAAATACCTCCATGCTCTAGCATCAGAGAATAGTACCTTGCTCATAAACTAACCCTCCATTATTAATCTTAACCCTTATATGAGCTAATAAAGCTATCGAGCTCCCTAATTATTTTCCCCATATTCTCTACGTTTCTTAAAGCCCTATAAATGTAAGGTTTTGCTGAAAAGTACGCTGGTGTTCTTTCATATGCTTCTCTAAGATCTTTCTTCACTTTCTCTGCGAGCTTGATTAGTGTTTCGACATATATTTTAGCTAGCTCTAGTTGAGACATTGTCTACCCTCAAGAGAAATTAGTAGCGCAGAGACTTCATTAATTAATTTAAGTGAGAAATTTATTGTATCATGGTCTACATGCTTTATAAAATGGTTTAATACTGTTTGACACGTATCTGCATCTATTCCAACATGTCTTTTCAGTTCAAAATTACTATCGACTACTATTAAAGGCCTCAACACCCTAAGGAACATGTCATCTATTTCATTTATCGCCATGTTCAATGGCAATATTATCAAGTACCTTAATTCGCCATAGTATTTTGTAGATATTATCGATGTAGCTAGCTCGAATAGTGTTTTAAATAGTGCCACTATGAACCCTTCAATGATCCTACCTCTAAGAACAAGGAGTAAAGCTACTTTCTTTTCATTTATTTTCCTTATAACAATTAGTCCTATTCTTGTTTCCTTCTTCAAGTCTGACATAATGCTTATCCACTTATTCACTACTTGACCCTATGGCTGTTTCGAATTTTTTCATAAACTCTCTGCTTAGCTTTTTAATTTCCTCTAAACCTCTTTTCATAGCTTCTATGGGAGGGATTTCACCATCTGTTTCTATAATTACTACAGGTTTACCTACTAATGGATGGTCTATTCTGTAGGCAGCAAATTTTACATGATTCATTTTCAACATAGTCTTGGTTAACAGGTTTAGCAGTGAATGGTCTTCGCCTTCAACTTCAAGTTCTAACCTTCTCCCTGTTTGCTTTAGAACTCTAAGCTTCATCGCTTACACCCGTTTATGCAGTTAGTGTTTATGGGATTAGCTTTTTATTTCTTTTTCTTCGAAGGCTTGAAGCACCTTCTTTACTGCTTCTTTCCATTCTCTGGTTAACCTTATAAAACCTAACTCATCTTCCTCCACTACGTTGAGTTTCAAGCTTAAATCTCTTGCTTCTTCAATATCTAAGTTTAATATTGTTGTAATTGATGCTAAGAATTTCTTTGCCGAACTACTCTTGGTTACTAATCTTAGTTCTTGGAATTTTCTTCCAATGTTTTTAGCTAACTCCAATACTTCGTCTAAAGATGCATTAGTTTCTAAAATTTCGTTATTTATTATTTTAGCGTAGAATTTCTTACACTTAAGCACTACTTCTAAAACTTCTAGGGGAAATGTTGTCTTAGATAGTTTCTGTATGAACCTATGCATGTACCTTTTAATTTTTGAGGGTTGTTTTAGCGTATGTATATATGTCAGTTCCTTCCTTAGCTTTTTAATTATGTTCCAGTTATAATTTATTATATCCTTGGTTCCATAAAGGGTTATAACTATGGATTTCCCCTTTACACCAACTTTAACGTAGTCTATTTTCAGTTCTTTAAGGAGCTTGTTTAGAAATTCTTCTCTTATCTCATCGTTTTCTATGGTTATTCTTAGTTCTCTCTTCTTCAAATTCTTCTTCCACCACTTAGCATGTAGTCGCTTGAAATTTTTCTTGACTCAACATTTCCACAGTGAGGACATTGGAGTTTAGTTCTCCTTTTCACCAAGGGGGTTCCGCATTTTGAGCAGAAAGCATATATTACTCCTAACTTAGTACCTCTAGTTGTCAGCTGAAATGGATTCCATGGAGTTAGAACTTTTGCTTTAACTATGTCTCCTACTTTTATGGCGTCTGTTACTACCTTTACGTAATTATTACTTATTTGTGAAACATGCAGTATTCCAGTAAATGTTCCTGAAAATACTATTCCTTTTTCAGCACTAAATATCTTAGTGAAAGCTACGTCGTCTTTAGTTGTTGAAACTACAGCGTATACTACCATTCCCTGCTTAGGGATGTTTACTACTTTTCTGAGAGGTATTACTAATACTTTTCTTGAAACGAAGTCATAAAGGACCCTGCCAACAAGTTTTGAATATACGTTCCCATTTTCTTCAAATGTTCCTTCTCCTGGCATGAATTCTTCAAGGACACATAGTTTCTCTCCAGGAAATACTATTTTTCCTGAAGAAAATTTTGTATCACTATCGCCCATAACTGTCACCTTATTGCCTATCTTTGCTCTATTTAGCACTGCGTTATTCATACTGCAAGTTAATTGTGCTACTGCTGTTCACTATATTCTATCTTTTAATTCAAACTTAAAAATTTCAACAAGTACGTAATGTCTTTTTTTATAATGGTGCCTCATGAAGGGAGGTATTATGAGGTGTTTTCTAGACATTATTTTAGCTTCGTAATTTTTATTTTTAGCTTCTCTTACAATGATCTCCCTACTTTTAGGATTAGCCTTATGTATTGAATATATTGTCCGAGGTTTCAAGTTAAAGGCTGCTGTTAAGAATACTAGATCTGCATGTCTTTTCCAAACACCGAATGGAGGGTTTTGAATTACAGTATCTATGTTTGTAAAGTGTATGTGAGGAACCCAAGCTTTAACAAAGTCTATGACGTTGCTTACGTTTAACTCTAAAGAGCGCTTCTTAGCTACTTCTAGAGCTAAGCGGTCTATGTCAAGACATATCACATGTTTTGCTCCAAGAAGTGCAGCAGCTATTGCAAGCCTCCCTGTTCCGCAGCCTAAATCAATAACGTTTTTACCCACTATGTTTCCTGTAAGTAGGGCATCCCATAGTATTTCAGCTGCTATATTCCCCGGTGTTACGTATTGTTCAAGTTTAGCATTGGGATTTGGGTGTGGAGGGATTTTTTCGATAATTTTCTCAATGTCTACTTTCCTGATTTCACATCACCATGGGAATATGTATTTTTCTAGGCTCTCTGTTAAAACCATATATGCTTCGCCAGGTGTTAGAACGGGTTTTCTGAACTCTCCTAGATTATCTATTGGTATTCTAGGGCATGAGGTAACTATGTAGGCGTCGAAACTATTATCTAGGTTTAGTAAGTTTTCCTCAGTAACAATGTCCATAACTATTCTAGTACTTCTTCCGCCTTTTCTCCTTACTAGCTTCTCAATAGACTTCACCAAGTTCGGCCTATACTGTCCCTTCCTCATTCCCACTATTACGCCATAATTCTCTGCATTTAAGGATTCCATAATTCTCCAATATCTTTTCCGTAAAACCTTTTTAACCTCCTTTGTTAAATCTACTACTTCTTCTTCATAAGGATCTAATTTCACTACAGGCTTTAACGTAGCTAGACCTAACCCTACGGGATGAAATAGGCCTCCAGAAACTATTAAGTGCAGGTCCACGTTGCTATTTACTGTTAAAGCGCTTACGTAATCGCATCCAACTACTTGACCGTCATATTTAGTGTAGGGGCCATGCTTGCCTATGTACACCTTATATCCATTGTTTTCGAGAAGCTTCTTTACTTGTTCGATACTCCTTAAATGTTGAAGAACACCGCATAGTCCAATATTTTTAACGTTTAAGTTCTTAATGTAGTTTAGTAATTTCTTGGCGAGTTTTTCTGTTAACGCTAGTTTACTGAAGGCTTCAACATATATTGTGGGTATAGTTGCTTTATAGTATTCTGTATGGCCTACGTGGACTATGAGGTCTGCATTTACTCTTTTCGCCTCTATTTCAGCTAAAAAACAGCTTCCATATGCGGGATCTCCTGAAATGATGAATTCTACATTTGGAAGTTCTTTCTTAAGTTCTTCAAGATGCTTTAGGAAAAGATGCTTTAACCCATTAGGTGCTTGTATAAGTACTTTTTTAGCCTTCCTCTTCATAATAAATTCGATTATGTCTTCTATTTTGAAGTCGTAGAAACTTTGTTTTCCCATTATTCACCTATCTTCCTTACTTTAATGAAGGTCTTTATTGGTAGTTTCGAAGCTCCTCTTCTAAGAGCCTCCAACGCTTTATCTAGATGCTCCTTTTTAATTCTAACCTCAAGTACTGCTTGTTTAGGATAAACTCTAGCAGCTGTTCCAATAGGTTTGCCGAATGCTTGTCTCATACCGTCTTGAAGCCTATCAGCACCGGCGAAAGCCATCATTTTGTTTTCTCTTAGCACGTGGTGAGGATATACTCTTACTTTAAAGAAGTAGTTTCCTTCACCTACTGTTGTGCTTAAATATTTATGTGTCATTACTCTTGCTGCTTCAAGAGCATTATGTCTTACCTGTCCTGCCTTCTTAGCTACAAGTTCCACTATGAAGTCGTAATCACCTTTAGGATTGCCCATTTCAAACTTACTTATTTTTGGTGGAGGAATACCTGGAATATACTCCTTCCTAGTGTAGGGTGGTCCTGAAAAGTGCGTGTAACACCTTGCTGGTCTTAGTGGCATTTTTCATTGCCCTCGCTTCTAACTTATTTTCACTTAACTTACACACGTTACTAAGTGTTTTAAACCTTTTCCTCTCTATTTAGGAACTATTTTTATTATTTCAACTTCTAGGTCACCGTGAAGCACCTTTCTCTTGTAGGCTATTTTGTAGCCTAATTTCTCTGCTTCTTTCTTGAAAAGCACATACTCGGAAGTTATAACGACTATTCTGCCTTTGCTACTTAGAATGTTCCGAGAGGACTTTAGGAAGTCTAAGTATAATGTTCTTAAGTATTTCTGTCTTAACATCCTTATACCGTATGGCGGGTTTGTCACTATAACATCGATATATTCTTTAACGTACTCATCGACTTTTCTGGCGTCTCCAAGTATGAAGTTTATTTTACTGTAAACACTTGATGCTATAGCGTTCATTACAGCTCCTTTAAGATGCTTAGGTGAAATATCCATACAATACACGTTCCTTAGCCTGTAATTGCGTACTGCCTCAATAACTATTGTTCCTCCACCGCACATTGGATCAAGCAATGTTTCGCCATCCTTTAGTTCAGCTATTTTCAACATACCGTAGGCTATGGTTGGTTTTAATGCTGCCGGATGATCATATACCCTATATCCTCTCCTATGAAGAGATTCTTCACCGCTTATTCTTAAGGCAAAATAGTATTTATTGTCAATAACAAGAGCGTCAAAAATTACTGCAGGGTGATTTAGATTCACTGGAGATCTTGTTCCGAATTTTTTCTTGGTTAAGTCTACTATTGCTTGACCAGCATATTTCGCTACGTCTAATGATGTAAACTCGTGGCTGCCTATTCTCTCAGCTCTTATAGCAAATGATATGTTCTCGTTAAGAAAGTTACTTATTTTTGCGCTCGATGTTATCTCATATATTTCTTTTAGCCCTTCTACGGTCTTAGATATGTTCTCTTCAACTAACAAAATTGACACTTTATGTGTGGACTTAAGCTGCATTACTGGTTCAAAAAGCTTATCTACGCTTAAATTAATTGGAATATCTACAACGTTTTCTTCATCCTTTTTAAACATATTTTTCTAAAGAACCCTATTAGAACATGGATTTCATGGGCTGTAAGAATAGCTTTTCCAAGTACTTTTCTAAGAGTTATAATGGTTTTCACCTTTTTATGCTCAGGCATGCTTAATGATTTCACGGCTTCTTCCATTTTCCTATGAAGAATTTCGACTTCGGTAGGTTCTGGGAGTTTAAGTTCAGGTACGTGGCCCTTGCTAAGTTTCGAAAATATCTCGTAAAGCACTATTGCTACAGCATGTGATAGGTTCAATGAGGGATATTCTGGTGAAGCAGGTATGGTCAATAATATATCTCCTTTCCTTATTTCATCTCTTCTAAGCCCTACGCTTTCCCTACCAAATACAATAGCAACTACTCCGCTATAGTCAGTTATTTTTTCAGCAAATTCCTTTAATGTTAACGATGTTCTTAAAATATCGTCTCCTGTACTTGTTTTACATGATGTTACAGCGGTAAGCGAAACTCCTTCTAATGCTTCATCCAACGATCTAACAACTTTAGCTTTAGCTAGTAAATCCACGCCGTGGGAAGCATACTTCTTTGCTCTTTCTAAAGATATTTTAGGGTTTACGACTACTAGGTCTTTGAAACCGAAGTTCTTCATAACCCTAGCTACTAAACCTACATTTATTTCTCCTTCAGGTTCCACAAGAATTACTCTAATACTAACCACTTTAACTTCTCCTATATGCCTTAATGACTAATATTTCTTCAAAGAAAAATCTCTTACTCCTAACTATTTCAGTTTTAAATCCTTGTCCCCTAAGAAATTTCATGGTCTTATCAGGGTTTGAAAGCGAGGATTGAACAAGAAACAATGTACCGTTATCCTTTAAGTAATTACTGACATTATTTAGGAAGCGATCTATAATTTTCCTTCCAGATTTGCCTCCGGACCATGCTCTCTCAAGCAAACCTTTATCTTTTACAGGTAAGTATGGAGGGTTAAATGCTATTATATCGAACCGTAATTTTTTCCTCAACGTCTCAAAGAGGGATGCGTTTACTGAGTTTACAATGTTAGGAACTCCGTTTAAATATGCATTACACTGTGTTATAAGAGAGGCTTTGGTATTTACATCTATGGAGATCACGAAAGAAGCCCCGTGTAAAGCCGCATATATCCCTACTATTCCTGTGCCTGAACCCATATCTAAGAACTTAGCATTTCTTGGAACACTTAGGGATTCCAATAGTAAATAGGTATCGTCTGATGGAGCATATACTTCAGGATGTATGTATATTTTAACTCCGTATACTTCCAGCTTAAACAGTGCCTTCTTCAAAATGTTTATACAGTATTGAGGTAATTTCAATTAACTCTCCCATGCTCAAACTTCTTACTCTACGGGTCATGTATTTTTCCAGTTTTTGCACTAATTCAGGCGTATATTTATCTGCAGGAACTATGTTTTTGAGAGCTGACTTCAACGTTCTATTTTTTAATGTGAAAAGTTTTCTTATAGTGTCTTGGAAGTATTTTAGAGGTACATCTATGTGTATTGTTTTTCTTCTTAGAGAAACCATTGTTGAATAAACTTTAGGAGGAGGATAAAAAGATGCAGGAGGATACATGCCTAAATACTCTATGTCAAAATAAAAGTTAGCTGTAACTGTTAACCTACCATAGTTTGCTTCACCAGGTTTAGCTAAGAGTCTATCAGCAAATTCTTTTTGGAAAGTTAGAAGTGCTTCTTTGAAAGTCATTTCGGTTAAGATGAACAGTATTTTAGATGATATATGGTATGGTATGTTTGAAATTATAACGTCAAAAGAGCCGAGTTCCTTGTAAATCTTAAGTATATCTCCATGTATTACTTTGACATTGTTCCTTTTCGACGCAACCTCCTTTTCTAGCACATTAACAAGTTTCTTATCTACTTCTATAGTAACTACTTCCTCTGCAGCATTTGAAAGAAATAGCGTTAGTGTTCCTATACCGCCGCCTATCTCTAATACCTTACGATAATTACACTTCTTAATTCTCGCTAATATTTCGCCTATGAGGTTAGGGTCTACAACGAAGTTCTGGCTTAGTTTTTTTCTTGGCTTTATATTGTACGTTCTTAAAATGTTTAATGTACGTGTTAGAAGAACTCTTCGGGAGGGGGGAGAGAACACGCAGCTTTTCACCTAGTTTCTCTAGAGGAAGCTATAGCATACATTCTTGGCAAATAACCTAGGTATATTGTTCCAGAGGTAGTTATTGGTTTGACGAATAAGTAGTATTTTTCACGACCCATAAGCTCCTTAAGTATTCTTTCCGTAAGAAGCTTAACTGGGTTAGATATTTTGCCTCTTTCTACGAGGTCTTTGTAGCTTTCGAAGGGCTTTCTCTTTCTCTCTTCAAGTATTATTCTTAAATGCTTCTTACCTATGGTTGGTATTAGTTCTAGCGCATGTAACTTTATTGTTATTGGCTGTGCTATGTTAAATATTTCTACAAACACTTTCTCTCTTTCAGTAACTATTTTTTCAACAATTTGAGGTAGCATGTCTTTCGCGAAAGAAGTAAGCGCATCGTAGTCTATTCTGCAATATATGAATGCTATTTTCTCTCTAAATCCTCTGCCTATGTAAACTCTTTCCCCTGGTGATAAACTGACCCCTCTTTTAGGTGCTAATTCTAATAGCATAAAGTAATCTTCGCCAACAGCTTGGGCTATGGGTTTACTTCGGTGTTCAACATGTACATCTATCGGATTACCTGATGGAAGATAATCTAAAATGTAAGCGTAGTCTTCCATTAACTCTATTTTCCTTTGCCTACTCTGCTGTTTTGTCCTGTACACTCTAAACACCAATACCGGCTAGGATGCTCTATTCACTAGCTATTTAGAATATGGGAAAACACGTATTTTAACAGTTATTACATCATATGTATAGGAGCTGTAATACTTTTGTTTTTAAGGATCTATTCCTCTTCTTCTTTAACGCATTTTGCTAGGATTTCTATTATTTTGTTAATTTCATCTGTTGTTAGTGTTATTTCTTCAGTAGCTAAGACTGTTCTAACTTCTTCTACCGTTTGAGGTATTATGTTAACTAGCATTACACATATTTCATCGCTCAAATTGAATTTCTCTTTAAGCTCTTTCAATATTTCATTTGCCACTTCACTGTTACACTTAACGAATCTTTCTAAATAGCTTAGAGTTGTCCGTTGAATATCTAAGCCTTCTCCTCCCTCTAATCGTCCCTTAATAATCTCCCTAACTTCGGCTAGAGGAAGAGGTTTTGAAGAAAGAACTTTCTTAACCATACTCCACACCTAAGTCTTTAAGAGAGTTAAATGTTTTATTATGGCTTAGCTGGGACTAGGTGTTCAGGTCTAACGAATAATACTTTCCTTTTACTTCCTAAATATACTTCGACCATGTACGCTTTACCACGTACACCTATTATAGTCCCTGTTTTCCCATGATATCTTCTGTGCGGCATACCTGCTGTTATTGAGGGATTTATTTTTATGTGCACTTTGTCGCCAACCTTATACTCTATCATCAACTTACTAAGTGGGGGAATAGCTCCCTTTTCCCTTATGTGCTTCTTTAACAGCTTTCTTGTCCTATGCCTATAACCTTTAGGTGCCTTAACCATTTTTCTTAAACCTTACATATGCTAATGTTGCTTGCTAGTGTATTTATGAAAGAGCAAGGGGTATTTATTTTTGTCTATGTTTAACCTTGTATTGAAGCGCTAATGCTGAGTACATCTAGTTCTAAGCATTTTAGGTTTTTCCCTATTACTGAAGAGAAGCTAGGGCTTGTTCTTCCTTGATCACCATTTACTAATTCTTTCACATATAAGCCTCCTTGACATCTTATAATGGCCTCAAATATGTTTTCACATATTTTCCTTGTAGCTACTTTGTACACTATTTTCTCTCTTAGAACATCAGGTCTTCTCCGTAGAACTCTTGTAGGTGTTCTTTGAGAAATCAGTATGTTGCTAAAGATATTCTCTATTCTTTTAAGGTCGCTGTTTCTAATCATGCTTTCAGATAGGACTAGGGCTCTATATGTCTTTACATGGTTTTTTGCTTGCTCCTTAATTTCTCTAACCAGATTTCGGGAAACTTTCTTCTCAAAGAAAGCTAAAACATAGCCTTTACTTGCCTCACTAACCTTACTTTGTGCTGCTCTTAATCTCTCTTCCAATATTTTTCTAAGCCTAGGTTTTCTAAGTTCAACAATCATAGGTCTGCCATACCCAAGCATCCTCACATCAACATCTTCTCTGCCGGCCGCATGAAGTACAGCTTTTTCCGCTTTAAACACTACAACTATCGCCTGTAAACATTCCTCTATAGAGAGATCATACTTTAACCTATACTTCATCCCATTCCATACTAGCCACTTTATTTGGCTTATTCTCCTACCTAGTTTTAAATACCTTCCAGCAATGAATAATGGTTTTATATTGACATCTAATTTGTTTTCAACCAGGTTTATTAAGAAAACTATGTCGGGTTCCTGAAATTCCGGTTCAATGTCCAACTTTTCTTTTATTCTCTTACCTACCTCTCTCTTAATTTCGTTTTTTATTGACTCATAGGTTTCTATTCTAAACTCTCTAAGTATGTTTTCTTCTTTGGAAATTATTTCGCTCGGTACATGAACTCCTACGAGGAAGTTTTCAAACTCATAGTTTAAACTTTCTTTAAGTATTTTTCTAGTATATTCTTCAATAATATGGTCTAATAGGTCACTACAAATGTAACAGGGTTTTTCCACATACTCTACATGTATATTCATTCTTCTCAGAACTTCAAGGATTGGAGGAAACTTCATATTCTCGGCTATCTTCTTTACATCCTCAACATCCAACTCCTTAACAATATAGGGCATAATCATTGTAATTATTGTTTTTATTGATAACCCCCTTAGTTTATTTGAAAGGCCTACACCATATGCGGAGAAGATCCTACCTAAACACCTATCGCATAGAGGAATTTCTTTACATATTTCCAGAACTTTCGTAACAATGTCTACTAGTTTTTCGCTCATTCTTCGAGCCTCTTATCTACAATATTATGGACTACTGTGATGATATGGTGGTCCTCAAAATACTCTATGTTAGGTATGGACGCTTCATTACCATGTATTTTCATTTTCTCTAAGCAACCATATTTTATGTTAGAGGGCATTATAAATACTGCTGGTAGGTTCTTAAGGCATTCTTCTAAAGGCTTACAATCTGGTTTCAGGATAAATATTTCTAGTATTTTACCAATTTTCTTCCTAAGATTTCCAAGAGATAAAATTCTTATACCCTCTCTTCTCAGGTTTCTCGACAATATGGTTTTAAGTATTAAACCTGACGCACTTTGTAAATCTGGCCTATAATTTCTTAAGTATCTTCCGCTAAACAGTATTGCTTCTTCTTCAGAATTTAACACTACTGCAAGAACACTATCTCTTCGCATACTGTGAGATATTAGTAGAGCTGCATTTATTTGGAAAATTAGTGATTGAATATTTTCAAGAAGCCAATACATGCCGGGATAGCATGTAATAAAAAACCTGTTGATCATAGTGCAATACTTTA
Organism: Desulfurococcales archaeon ex4484_217_1; assembly: GCA_002254745.1. Lineage (GTDB taxonomy): Archaea > Thermoproteota > Thermoprotei_A > EX4484-217-1 > EX4484-217-1 > EX4484-217-1. Next base: position 3,416 of record NJED01000016.1, on the reverse strand, counting down.
CCTCTAATAGAATTTAGGTAGATGCCTGAAAATACCTTTCCTCCTTTTAAACTGCTTAAGCATTCTATTCATCATTTTATAGTATGTTAATAATTCTTTAACATCTTCTACTGATGTTCCCGAGCCTATTGCTATGCGTTTTATCCTTGATTTATCTATTTTTTCCGGTTTTTCAAGCTCATCATATGTCATAGACTGTATTATTGCAAGCCATTTTTCCATTTTTTCCTCTGTTAACTTTATTTGTTGCGAGTTTAAAGGCAGTGTAAGTCCCATGCCTGGTATTAGTTTAAGTATTTGGATTAAATACCTCTATTTCTTTCACATCTTCTCCTGTACCTATGAACTTTATTTTAGCTCCTGTAGCCACTACTGCTGATAATGCTCCACCCCCCTTAGCTGTACCATCAAGTTTAGCTATCATTATTGACCCTATAGGTGTTGCTTCATGAAATGCCTTGGCTTGGGGCAGAGCCTGCTGCCCTATTGTTGCATCTAAAACCAACATTATTTCATTGGGCTTTACTTTTTCAGCTATTTGCTTCATTTCTTCAAGAAGGCCTTTTTCTTCCTTGTGCCTACCAGCCGTATCAATTATTACTAAGTCATATCCTTTCCCTTTGAAATAGCTTACTCCTTCAAGAGCTAATTTAGTAGAGTCCTTTATCCTAGGGTTACCATAAACTTCAACACCTATCTTGTTTCCCAACTGTTTTAACTGCTCATATGCTGCTGGTCTGAAAGTGTCTGCGCAAACGAGCCCTACTCTGTGCCCTTTGCGCTTATAGAATAGGGCTAGCTTAGCAGCACTAGTTGTTTTACCGCTGCCTTGAATACCTACGAGCATTAGGATGTAGGGTTTCTTTTCAATATCTACTTTAGGCTCTTTTTCTCCACCAAAAAGCTTAGTTAGTTCTTCGTAAACTATTTTTATAAACCAGTCTCTTCTTAGAACCCCAGGCGGCGGCTCCTCTTTTAAAGCTCTTTCTCTAATCCTCTTGCTTAAATTAAATACTACTCTGACATTCACATCTGCCCTTATTAGTACTCTCTGTAAGTCTCTTATGAAGTCGTCTACGGCTCTCTCATAGGATTTAGTACTGCCTATGAACTTCCTTAATGCTTTTCTTAATTCTTCAAGCATTATTAATAGGCACCTGATTCAGGTTAAACCCTCAGCACTCATAGGGTTCTTCACCTTGTCAGTTAACATTATTTCAATCATCGGGAGAATTTTTAGCTTTTGTGAGAGGTTTAGATTTACCTTACTCTCATAATTTTAGCTCTACCCATCACCATCCAGTATTCTACTTCAACACCGGGTTTCATTTTTTCCACTAAACTTTCTTCTTTAGGCTTTTCTACTTCTATAGTCTCATAGGTTTCAAGATCCATTATTTGCAATGTTTCTCCAAGATCGGCTAGTATCTGGCCTACACGCTTCTCTATAATAGGTACTTCAACTCTATGGCTTACCGGTGCTACGAGAGTTCTCTTTGTTCCTGTAAAGAAACCTATAGCGACAACATGGGCTTTCGCTGAGCCATGCTTACCTACTTTTGCTCTAGTTATTTCAACTATTCTACATGGTTCACCGTCGATTACTATGGCGATTTCAAACTAAACTGAAACGTGCTCTCTAAAAATAAAACGTGGTTAAGGAGATAGCTAAGGAGCGACGCCATCGCTATCAAGGAGATATTGATTTAGACTCACTATTGTCTATAAATAATAAACATTTAAATTTTAGAATTTGCGAAAACCTAAGTAGACGAAATAAAGAGCTGTGGGGTTAGTTTTTGGTAACAGCATATGTACTATTGACCGTGAAAACAGGTAAAGAGTATGATGTTGTAGATGAGATTAAAAAGAGGGTCCCTATGGACAAAATAAAAGATATTTCAATAGTTTATGGAATGTTTGACATAGTAGTGGCTGTTGATGCTCATTCTCTAGGAGACTTAGAACGCATAGTTCTAGAAATAAGAAAGATACCCTATGTTAGTAGTACAACAACATTAGTATCAGCTAAAACATGAAATTTGTGGAAGGTTTATGGCGCCGCGGCCGGGATTTGAACCCGGGTCACGGGCTTTCTGCAGACAATATCTTCGACAGGCCCGCATACTGGGCCGGGCTATACTACCGCGGCTCCTTCTTCAAAGAAATAATGCGTAGTTAGCTTATAATTTTTACCGTAGGTTAATGCTAACATCTCTATGTTCTCCATGACCTCTCTCATGTGTTGGTCTTGTAGCTTCGCTTATTTTCCCTGAGACTACGTTTTGAACTGCTTCTTCCACCATAGTCCCTTCATTAACTATGAAAACCTTAATGCTTCTCGCTTTAAATTCCTCAAGCGCTCCAGGTCCAATATCACTAACTATGACTGCATCCACGCTATATCTTACAATTGTAAGAGCAGCCGCTTTACCTCTTTTACGAATAGCTTTAACTGCAGGATTAGTGAAGGAGTTAATTATTCTGCAATTTCCTTCCCTACTACATTCGAGAATCAGTATGTTTGACCCATCTATTCCTTCAACACCGCATTGAAGCATCTTACAATTCGAAACAACAGCTATACGCATAAAATCACCCAATACTACTTCTTCACTGCTTTCTCTTAAGTTTGCGCTTAAGTTTCTTCCTAATAATAATTCCTATAAGGTCTACAGAAAAATACTCTTGATATGCTAAGTATTTCTCGCTAACATAATCGTATTTACTATCTGAACCCATAGCGTTTTAAGGATAAGTGTAGTAGAAGAAATTTAAGGATTATGGCTTAATAAAGCATGGCGGGCCCGCGGGGATTTGAACCCCGGACCCCCGGCTTAGGAGGCCGGTGCCCTATCCTGGCTAGGCTACGGGCCCTCGGGAAATAATTGTGGGCTTAGCTAATTTAAGTGTTAAGTTTACTACGCCTACATAGCGCATATTGCTTAAAACATTTAAACTTTAGGTTAAGTCTAATTTAACTAGCAACCAATTAACGAGGGAGTAGAGGTTATGGTTTGGACTTGGAAAAGCAAACTAATAAGTAAAGCTGTAAGTAAGGTTGGTGTTAAAGGTAAGGTAGCTGCATTATACATAATGTCTGGTCATAGCGTATCATTTAACGTTAAAGTTAAAGACGGGATAATAGATTTCGTAGCAAAGAAAAAAGGAAACGTACTTGCAGTAGATGTTTATTTGAAAAACAAGCAGCAAAAATCAGTGAAGAAGCCCTATCTAGATCAAAAGAGTTAAACGTTAAAATTAAAAGAGTAAGAAAGGTAGAGCCGAGACCCCATTGAGCTAAAAAGCAAGAGTAACAGTAAATTCTTTAAACTTTATAAGCAAGTTAAAATATCATTATTCAAGTAGAGCGCGGGGGTGCCCGAGCTAGGACAAAGGGGGCGGACTTAAGATCC
>NJED01000066.1 GCA_002254745.1 Desulfurococcales archaeon ex4484_217_1 | reverse complement strand
TAAGCACTTGTAATTCCAAATGCTATTCCTATTCCCACAGAAAAAACAGCAACAAGCAGCCCAAGTGCCAGAGCCCATCTCAGTCCCCAGACTATTCCCTGGAAGAGATCTCTTCTGTTCTTTTCGGTTCCTAACAGTCCATAGACTTTGCCAGCAAATATACTCTTTGCCGATCTCGTATTGTCTCTCTCATCAAAGTAGAATACGTCTATAAGTAGTTTATACTCTCCTTTTAAAGGATCTGCACTTTCCAGAAGTATTCCTGGCTCAGTCTTTGAAAAAATGACACTCATTGGCTTTACAAAATCAGGACTTAAAACCTTCTCTAAATTCTCTTCTGTTTCAAAGTCCCTTCCAAAGTTGTATGTTTCTTTCTTTGCTGTGTCTGAAGCAGTGACAAGCACATTGATCTCCGCAACGTAATGATCATCTTCAGGTTTTCCAGTTTTGGAAGCTGCTGAATATAGTTTTATTGTTTTTCCGTCTGGTCTTAATATGGACATATTTATCGTTGGAGGCTTTGAACTATTGTAGTACACAAGCTCTCCTTTGAATGTAAGATCCGTAGGAGGTATATCATATACATGGGGACACATATCCTTTGACGTGAAATAGTTCATCCATGCAGGTGGAGCATTTACAGGGTTTTCATCCCAGTATGCCATATTTCTCCAGTTTTCCTTAGCCTCAGGTGTAGTGGTGCCTGAATTCAAAAAGAAAATTTTTTATGCTTTGTTTGGTATCTTCCCATCTCATTTTAACACCTCTACATTCTCCCTGATACTCCTACCTTTATCCTCGGGTCTAAGTATCCATAGATAAGATCCGCAAATACCATGCCAAATAGATAGAGGAAGACAGTAACAAATGTCAGCCCCATGATTATTGTGATCTCATTCATCTGTATTGCCGTCCAGTAGAGCCTTCCCATTCCAGGCCAATTAAATACAGACTCCGTAATTATCGCACCTCCTATGGAACCTAAGAGTGTAAATATCGTCAATGTCACAATAGAAGGTGCTGCAGCTCTTAATACGTGTCCGTATATAACCTTTCTTTCAGGCACCCCTTTAGCCCTTGCTACCCTCACAAAGTCTTCCTGAAGTATCCCTATCACAAGATTTCTTGAGGTGTATGCCCAGCCTCCAAAACTCACAAAGACTATCGTGATCAGAGGCAAAAACATCTTATACAGTACCCCTCCTGCATACTGGAAAAAGTTCTCATACTGTGGTAGGGGAAAGGAGCTCGCCGGGAACCATTGCAGTTTAAAAGCGAACAAAAGTATGAAAAGCATCCCTACCCACCACATTGGCAGGCTTAATGTCACTAACGCAAAAATAGAGATCCCTTTATCCAGAGAACTGCCAGCCCTTTGGGCAGATTTAAGACCGACAAGAATACCGATTATAGAGTATATAATTCCTGCAGTTGTAAATAGAAGAATAGATCTCGGTAAAACCTCCTTGATTATAGTGGAAACCTCTTTACTCCCTGTTGGAGACGGTAATTTATGAGATTTCCCAAAATTCAGAGTAAGAGTTCCCTTTGTTCTCAGCAAAACTCTTTCCACATAAGTCTTATCCAATCCATACATTTGAATATAGTACTCCCTCTTATTTTCAATAAACTCTTTTTGTTTTGTTTCACTCATTCTCGCAAATGCAGGATCTTTTGTGGCTGCCCTTACATTTTCTTCTATCTGTACCTTTAACTGATCCTCAGCTACTTTGTTAAAAAGTGCTGAAATTACAAATATAACAACTATTAAAACAACTAATGCATTTATAAGCCTAACGACTAAATATCTACCATATGCCATTTTTACACCTTCTTTTTTATTTTAAAATAAAAAAAAGAAAAAATTTATTTTTTCTTTGTGAAGAAGTACACCAGAGCCACAATGATTATTATGACGACAACAATGCCGACTATCGTTGTGGTGCTCATGCCTTCTTCAGGCGCCTCTGTTGGTGCAGCTGTCGTTACTGCTGGAGTTGGTGTCGGTGATTCTTCAGTTACCTGACTGAGAATTACCTGTGTCTTTCTTAGATCTGGGTATCCTCCTTCCTTGTATGCTGCTTTGACCTCAACTGTGTATGCTCCCGCACTCAGGTTAGCTGTTTTGCTGCCAGGTATCGTAATCTCGAAGTTACCTGCTGTTTTCAATGCAGCTTTTCCTGAATATAGAACATTGTCAGAAGCATCTTTGAGATAGACATCCACATAAGCCACTTCTGCCGGCTCTTCTCTCGCATCTGGATACTCGATCTTGTTTGTAACTTTTACCTTCACTGGTATATCGTCACCCACTTTGACAGACGCTGGTATATCCACACTGTCTATAACAGATCTGGCGAGTGTAAGTCTCTCTGTCCATACCTCTGGCTCGAATGGGTATGTCGGGTCTCTGAAAGCTTTGAGCACACAGTACATGTTTGCTGGATCGTAGATATCCATGTAGAATGGACCGTTGGATATGAAGCAATGGCCATGTGCATCAATCCAGTCTATACAAGCCTGATAGGCTGCTTTGGCTTCATCCACCGTTATATCCGTTGCTGGTGGTAATTGTCCCTTCTGCCAGAATCTCTGCAGTGCCTCTCTCATATCCTCAACATGCATATCTACCAAAAGATCAAATTGCGTTGTACCCTCTCTGTCAGAGTAGTCGTAATCTGTTCCTGATTTTGGTCCGTGAATCGCTACGAGGTAATCCGATGCTTCGTATATTGGCCACGGTAGATCGGGCCAGAAAGCAGAAAGCGAAGTAGTCTGCAATTAAATCGTCACTTGCGGGGTGCTGGAAGTCGCCGTAAATCTCGAGAGTATCCTCGTCAACGAATTTTATACCTTTTATTCTGTCCAGGGTCGGAAGTCGCCGTAAATCTCGAGAGTATCCTCGTCAACGAATTTTATACCTTTTATTCTATCTAACGTCTCTGACGTTCCCATTGCATTCACCCTCTTCATCTTCGTACGACCATTCGTAAACATGTGCAATGCAATACTTGATATCTTCCATTGTCATAGGCATTCCGTTGTGCCAGTTGGAGAACAGGTAATCGTATGTTACCTTGGAAACAGCTTTCTTTCCAGAGCCTACCTCTACCCATTCGTTTGCTGCAGAGTCGTAAACAACACAGTCTGAGGGCACGTCCAATTCTCCTATCAGATCTTCTCCTTCGAAGTGGAACTTCTTCTCAACATCGAAAGTTGTTCTTACAGATATGGGCACTCCTTCTCCAGGATGCGACCATGTAGCATAATCTCTTACAGGTCTGTAGAGGTAGTTTGCATAGACATCCTCCAAGCCATCTATTGGGTTAAAGGCGCCCATGAAGAGAGATCCTACCGATGAGTACTGCAGTGCCTTCAGCTTGTTATCTGGTGTCTGAGCAGTCTGGAATACCCATCTTGATCCAAGCCCAGATCCTACATCGTATGCTATTCCAGAAACTCTCTTATTTACTGGATAGTAGGACAGCTCTGTAAGGCAGAAAACTCTAACACTTTCCTGAATTGACAACTTCACAGCTTCTCTCAGTGTATCCCAGTAATCCTGTTCATTTAGACACATACCGTTTAAAGCTTTCTTTGTAAGCTTATCCAATTCATCTTGCGAGTAATTCCACCATGTTGACTCTCCCAATCCTGGCATCCAGCCGTACCATGGCGCGTACATCTGAGTTACAGAACCCTCTACAAACTTCCATGCACTCATTGATATCCAGCCGTCTGTATAGAGATTCCAGTGATTCGGTGGTGCTGTTGCTGGATCAATGAAGTAAGATGCACTGAACGCTCTTACTCTGTCCCATTCATTCCTTATACACTTTATACCTGCTTTTTCTAACTGATCACAGATATAAAGTCCCATTTCGTGTCTTTCGTCCTCAATTCTGATCATTGCTCTGAATGTAACTGGCTCATCGTTGAAGTACCACCAGTATCCTGCTGGTGAGTCGGCGGCATCCACTTTCTTTAATTTGCCTCCCAACTGATTTGCCCAGTATTCCATTCTTTCATTTATCATTGATAATCCTTTCTGCTCGTCTCCTGTGGGTGTAAGTCCCAGTTCCGCATATACTGACTGGAACTCAGGAGCTGCAGGCTCACACTCCATAATGGCACTGTACATTGGCAATGCGTATCCACCGTACATCTGATCGATCATGTACTGCCTGTTCATCAGGAAGTTGAAGGCAAATCTTATCTCTCTATCTCCTGTGACATTGAACCACTCTACGCCTTCGTATTCAACTACAGGAGACCCATCCTCTCCAGTACATGGATTCAGGAAGAAATCGTCGTAAACGGCGCTTGAAGGTATTAGGTTCAGTCCTTCTCTTATATCCTCTGGGAGGCCATCGTATATCGTACCTCCGGATGCGTAAAAGAACAGATCGAAATCTCCCATTCCTACCTCTCCAATAGCAGTTTCTCTCGATGTTCTCGCTTCGATAATAACTTCGTCCACATATGGTCCCTTTTTGGCTGCGATAGATGCAATTCCTGTCATGCTTAAAAACAAGAGTGTTATTAAAAATAGACTATACACTCCTTTTTTGTTTATTTTCCTACTCACTTTATCACCTTTTAGTTTTTTTTATCACGCCATTATATTGCCCCTCTTTGGCGTATCATATTATACGACATATGCTTATTTAAACTTTACGGTTTGTAGTAACAATTTAGAAGTTATAAAACAAATTAATAATGAAGTAAATAATTAACTATACTGTCCATGGAAAGAGATCACCTATCTCTGAAGAGGGTAAAAGCGGGAAATATATTGTTTTCTCGCCTTGTTTTGTCACTTCTTCATCCGGAGAGATATAAAAAAGATAGACTTTGGATTTTGGTACTGGATAAAACGTAGTGGATGTATAAGACACCCATCCCCCACTGATACTGTATGCTGCCGTTATCACAGGTTTACCTTTCAGATCATTGAAATGGATATACTCTTCCACTTCGGAGAATTTATACCTTCTTTCTCGAAATTTTGTGCTTATCTCTTCTATTGTTTTTTCAGCGCCGAAATGCGGTCCTTTCATGTCCTGAATGTCATGTCTTATTCTTGCGTCTACTAGGATAGATAGAGAATACCCCCATACTGGCATGACCAGAAAATAAACTAAAATAACTGCAAATACAGGTTTTCTCCAGATTTTTTTTATCTTGTAATATTTATACGCTTTATATACAGTGAGGATAAGGGCAGTGGGACAGATACCATAATAAAAAATATAGGAAAAAAAAACTTCTGCGAATGAAGGAAAAAACTGGTACGCTGTCACAAGATCACCAAATACTTTTACCTGCAATAGTAATTACAGTTTTTATACTTTTCGCTCTTGAGTTTTAAATTCAGTAACTCTGTGCATATTATTTCGGAAATGAGAAATGATGAGTAAAGTTTTTATTACAGACTTCCTTTTTTATATCA
>NJED01000015.1 GCA_002254745.1 Desulfurococcales archaeon ex4484_217_1 | reverse complement strand
CTTCACCTTTAAGAAATAACTATTTTCACATCCAAAGCTAAACATCCTTCTCCTTCCTCATATACGAAAAGAGGATTAATATCCATTTCCACTATTTCGGGTATGTCTTGTATAAGCTGGTTTACCCGAAGTATAACATTAATTACTGAAGAAATATCTGCAGGAGGTTCGCCTCTAATACCTTTAAGTATAGCATAAGCCTTTGTTTCTCTAAGCATCTCTTTAACTTCTCCAAGTGTTACTGGTGTTAATCTGAAAGTAACATCTCTAAATAAGTTTGCATAAATTCCTCCAGATCCAAACATTATTAAATAGCCAAATGTTGGATCCTTAGATACGCCGATAATGACTTCTCTGCCTCTAGGTACCATTTTCTGCACGGTAATACCGTAAAGTACCGCTCTGGGCACGTATTTGCGTACTCTATTTAGTATTGTTCTGAAAGCCTCACGAACTTCTCTATCGGAGTTTATGTTGAGAACTACGCCTCCTATATCCGTTTTATGCAGTATTTGCGGAGAGGACACTTTTAAAACTACAGGGTATCCTATCTTATTGGCTGCTTCAACTGCCTCGTCTTCTGTTCTAACAAGGACAGTTAATGGAGTAGGAATCCCATAAGCTCTTATAAGCTCCTTTGCTTCAACTTCTAGAAGGACCTTTCTCCCCTCCTCTCTGACCTTTTCAATAATTCTCCTAGCTCTTGCTAAGTCAACGTCATAGAATCTGACAATTCTCTCCGGCTCTTTCTCAAGTGAGTCTAAGTATTTCCTATACATGCATAGGCCTTTCATAGCAATAACGGCTCTTTCAGGCAGATCAAAACATGGAATACCATTTTCTATGAGAAGTTTAGCTGCTTTCTCTACAGTTTCGCCTCCGATGAAGGCAGCGGTTATTGGCTTATTAGGATACATGCTATGTGCCCTTAATATGGCTTTAGCTGTTTCAAGAGGCTCTGTCATAGCTTGGGGTGTCAGAATAGCTATTAACCCGCTGACGTTTTCGTCGCTGAGCACCGTTTTTATTGCGAATTCGTATCGGTCTGCTCTAGCATCACCTAAAACATCAACAGGGTTATATATAGCTGCAGCGGGAGGAAGCTTTGATCTTAGCTTGTTAATGGTATTAATATTAAAGCTTGATAGTCTTAACCCATGTTTTACACTTAAGTCGGCTGTTATTATTCCAGGGCCTCCTGCATTAGTGACTATTGCGATATTATTACTTGCCGGTATTGGTTGATTGCTGAAAGCTAACGCGTAATCAAATAATTCATCTAAAGTGCTTGCTAGTAAGATACCTGATTTTTTAAAAGCAACACTGTATGATGTGAAGCTTCCAGCCATAGCTCCTGTATGGCTCATTGCAGCCTTAGCTCCAGCTTCCGTGGTACCACCCTTTACAACAATTATGGGTTTTTCCGCAGAAACCTTGCGGGCAGCTTCAATGAATTTAAAACCGTTTCCAATAGATTCTATGTAGAGTAAAATAACGTTAGTGTTTTCATCTTGACCTAAAGCCTGTATAAAATCTGTTTCATCTAAATCAGCTTTATTTCCTAAACTAATTATCTTTGAAAAACCTATGCCTCTTCTAATAGACCAGTCTAAAATAGCGGTTATTAAAGCACCGCTTTGGGAAATAAAAGCTATCCTACCTTTCCTAGGCATTGCAGCAGCAAAAGTAACGTTTAGAGGGGTGTAGGTATCTATAAAGCCAAGGCAGTTTGGACCTAGAATTCTCATACCGTACTTCTTTCCAATACCGATAAGCTTCCTTTCCCTGTCAACACCTTCACCACCTATCTCCTTGAAACCTGCCGATATAACCACGAGATATTTTACACCTTTTTCGCCGCATTCTTCAGCAACGTCTAAAACGGTGGGTGCAGGGACAGCTATTACGGCTAAATCTACTTCGTCAGGAACATCAAGTATAGTTTTATAACACCTAATTCCAAGGATCTCCTTAGCCTTAGGGTTTATAGGGTAAATTCTTCCTTTGTAGCCGCTTTTTACTGCGTTTCTAAGTATTGTATGGCCTACTTTGGCAGGGTTTCTAGAAGCACCAATAATGGCTACGCTCCTTGGAGCAAATAAGTCTTTAATCATACCCCTTACCTCCTCTAATCACGCCTTTCTAAACTATGTATCTGAAGTATTTGATTCATTTTAGTCTTAGCAGTTGCTCCTAAGCGTAATATAGCAGTAGCAACTATTAACCTTCGCTACTTCAGCAGAACTAAGCATTTAAGAGAACGGAATCCTATGAACAACCAAGCTTATAACGTAGTTTAAAAATTATTGGAAATTGAGAACCTGGCGCGGGGGTGCCCGAGCTAGGACAAAGGGGTCGGGCTCAGGCCCCGATGGCGTAGGCCTGCGTGGGTTCAAATCCCACCCCCCGCATCAGTCTCGAAAGCGCACTGCCTGACGATGGGCGGGCTTACCCAGAAAGGGGATGAAGAACCATTGTAGCGAAGGCAGTGCGCCGAGAGTAGCATGTCGAGATGATGAACAGCGGATAATATGAGCTAGGCTATGATTGTTCCTTGAGCTGACGTGAATACGGCTTAAAACCTTATCCCATATTTTCTAATTTCAAAAACCACATAGGATATTGAGGCTACGTGTAAGCTTAGAAAAGCAGGTACAAAATCACTTAAACATAAGGATTCACTGTAACTCCATGAACCTACCTTAAATGTTTCATCGTATTCTTCGATCGTAATATTGTGTTTCTTCAATTTCTTAATGGAGTCGTTAAATTCTTTAATATAGTCTCCGGAGATAACATTACCCCAGATTATTGTCCTATTTAATGTAACGACACCTCCATAATACTCTGGTAGTCTACTTGACCTTACGTGAAACGTTAAATCTATAGGTACCCATGATTTTAAGTTTTCATCATATGCTACAACCCATCCATGCCAACCTGTGTTCACTAACTCATACCTATAAATGTCGTTTACAGTTACTGTGCGTGTATAGTTCTCTATGTAAACTATGCCATACTGTAGAAATGCTGGTATCTTTGCCCCTCTAGCTACAGTTATTAAAAGATTTGATTGCTCATCGCAGTCTCCTTCACCTTTCTCCAAAACCTCCCATGGGTAAAGAGGAGGTATATGAGTTTTATATTTTAAAAGACCTTCTCTTTTTAAACGGTAAATCCACATGACAATTTCATTTAAGCTTCTAAATTTTTCCTCGTCAATAACCTTCCTTATTGCAGGATGTGTGTAGTTCCATAAACTTGTAGGTTCAGTTAAATTTATGTTTTTCCCCAGGTATTTACCTAAGACCCCTTGATCCGGGTATCTATGTTCAGCATTTACTACATCTATGGTAAATAATAATGTATAGTTAATATTTGATTTTTCGCGAAATATTATGGACGGAGCTTCAACACATAGGCTATTGTTAATTGTTTTTTCTATGACTTTTACTTCAGACCCATTCATGTAGACCTTGTAGGATACTTTTTGCATGTAATTTATGGGTATAGAAAATATGTTTAACTCTAAGTCTGAAATATTCAATGGTTCTTTGCCATAGTACTTTATTACGTAAACTTGTTTAACTCTATACCATACCCAGCATTAATGATGTATGACTTATGTTAGCGTTTAATGCTCTAAGAACTTTCAACGTAATCTTAGCAATACTTGTAGGTGATTTAGATAGCTCGTCAAGAACAATATTCATTATTTTCATAATTCTATGCTTATTTTCCTCAATTAGAGATCTACCTTCTTCCCTATTTAGAATGGGTCCGTGAGATATAACTAATGTTTCTACGTCTCTAACTATTTCCTCTTTAACGTATTCTAACGTGTTAAGCGCTAAAAGAGGGTTGAAGTGGTAAGGTATTCCGGCATATTCTAACACCTTACTTCCAAAGAACGAGTCGGCTAAATAGGCTACAGAATCATCTGTTAAAACTCCGATTTGACCTAGAGTATGTCCAGGTAGATGCAGTATTTCCAGCTCTCCAATTTTGCATGGTGCGTTTAATACATGGGTTACTTTAACACTTGGTGCATTGTATAGGAAATACTTACTAGCTATGAATGGATAACCGTACGTCATGTAATTCCTTAAAAGGGGGTCTTGAATGAACAGTGAATCCTGGTAGGAGGCCCATATTTCGCTGCATCCTATTTTTTCAGCTATTGCAATGTGGTCCGAATGATAGTGTGTCAGTAAGCACATTATGCGATCCTTATTTAGACCCCTAATTATGGATCTTAATTTCTTAGCTCTCTTACTGCCAACACCGGGATCTACAACGTATACGCAATTGTCACTAATGTAAATTAATGTGGCAGGGGACCCTCTGAGGTATAGGGTTCTTTTACCCAGCTTTTTAATACTCTTCAACGGTTTATCTCCAAGCTCCTTTATCAAAATACTATTTGGACATTAAGTAACAAAAGTTTTTATGTGGACGCAGACCTATACCTTAATGCTAAATGTTTCTAACATTAAAATTCCTTAGGGTATGCAGGATGAGAAGTAAGAGGAAATATACTACAGTATCTATACCAATAACTCTTTATAATAGAATAAAGAAACTCATAGAGAACACAGGGTTTACTAGTGTTTCGCAATATGTAACTTATGTCTTAAGAGAAGTTGTTTCCACACACGAAGAATCTAAATATAAGGAACCATTCACCGAGGAGGATAGAAGAAAAATAATTGAAAGACTTAGGAGGCTAGGTTACCTTTAACTTCCCTAATCACATGTAAACCTAGATAAAGCAGCGTTATGACGTATAATGTTGTAAGTCCTAAAGAATACACTACATAAATTATACTACTGCAGTATATGTTTAAAGAAATCATGTTTAATAGTCCTATAAGGTGTTTATTAGGGTAGAACACGTGGTAGTGAAACCAAAAAGTAACAGGGAACATGAAAAACCATATAGAAGGATAAATTATTGTAGACAATATGAGCATTCTTGAAATATTGTGCTTTACTTTACTTAATGCTAAACTACCAAGACCTATTACAGGTACAAAGTACTGATAATTTACTCTCCAATATAATGCTGCAAACACCAGGTAGGAAACGAAGGCAAGAATTGTTATTTCCTTAAATCCTTTTTTCGTAACATATACTATAACGCATAACATTATAAGTGCTGAGGTCACGAACGCTAAAAATATTGCTTTTATTAGATACAATGTTTCATAACCGTACTCTTTATTAACATAGGTTAGTAGGCTTGATAACCCGTTGAAACTATAACATATAGGTTCGGTATAGTAAATACTGGCCGGCATTGTCAAACACTTTATTAAACTATATAAGCTCAATGGGCAAAGCATTATAAAGGGAAGAAGCAAGCCAAAAACAGATACTATAATGGTCGAGAAGAAGAGAATTAATTGTTTAAAGTTCTTCTTTCCTAACGAGAAATATATTCTAAGGAATAGAGGTGCTGAAGCGAGAATTATCGAATGTTTAGTGGTCAAAGAAAGTCCTGCGAGCGCTAATGCTGGATATGTTCGTCCTTTTAAATATAGATAAATGGATAATATTAGAAACAGTAAAGCTACGTTATCAAACATTCCATATATCGATGAATTATATATTGTTACGGGGTTTAAGTAGTATATAGCCACATACCTTGCTCTTCTCATAATAGCGAATATAAGTAATGCTATAGCTATATCACATAAAATTAAAACAGCCTTTACAGCTAATATCCATTCCATGGAAACTTTAACTATGTGCATGCTACCTTCAAAATAAGACCTTACATAACCATTAGCTACTATCTTAAGTACATATAATATGATGCCCCATAAAGGGAAATATACGTAAGTCCATGGATAAGGCCATTTTTCCTCAGTCCAGTAATCTCCTGTAGCATACATGTAAAAGCAAAACCCGTGCTTTTCCAATGTGTTGGCAAAGCCTAGGAACTGGGGAATATCGGAACCGCTGGAAAAAGGTGCAAAAATTAACCTAATTATTGTTCCTAAAAGTAAAACCACACATACTGTAATATTTTCTCTTGTTACGTTGTTTCTCATGGTTCTTGTCTCTGCGGTAGCTATAATACATTATTATCCATTTCTAAGATCGTTAGAATGCGTGAAAGAACAGTCCATGTCTCAAGAGTTTTACTGTATAAGGAGTAAACCTCGTTGCAAACCGCATATGTTTCCTCTTCAAAATCACCATGTGGAAAACCACCAATTATAAAGGCGTCTCCTTTCCACAGGAATTTAGGTATTTCAGTTAAACGTATCTTTTCACCTTTTTCTGAAAATAAAATAACTTTTCTCGGTTTTATTTTATCTATAAGATCCTTTAGCTTCATTGTTTTAACGAACATCAATGGTTCCTCCGCTTCTGGAGGAACTTTACCATATTTAAGTAATTGCTCCATTAAGCCAATAAATCTATTGTAATTCTTTGGTATTCTTACTTCAGGCTTAACCGATATTACATAGTCCTCTATGGTATGCACGAATATGTTGAGCATTCCTTCCTGGTTAAGCGGAGAATTTAAAGCTAAAAGGAGGGAGACATGCACTATATCTGGTCTACCCCTTTTCTCTCTTTTAGGCAATGTCTTCATTGCATGGTAATGTATTGAAGTATCTAACAGTATTTCAGCTGGTTTCTTACCTCTACGTCTTGCATTTTTAATAACCGCGGGATGCTTCCATAAACTCCTCGGTACTAATTCTAAACTTGACTCTGCCAATATCAGAGCATACTTTTCCCTATTCATTACAGCAACACCTTAGTGCATGAAATGTTAAGAGTTTCCGAGTTTATAATGTTAATGTGGAATTTCAAATGTCAAAGAAAGAAATTAGGGATATAGCAAGACAACGTATCAAATGGCTTTACCAATTAGCTCTAGAGGAAACGAAAAAGAAAAAATACGATGTAGCTAGAAGTTACACTAAGTTAATGTTTCGAATAGCAGAGAAAAGCAGAGTTAGAATTCCGCGGACAATAAAGAGAAACATATGTAAACAATGCGACATACCACTGATCCCAGGATTAACTCTTAACATTAGAATTAGAAGTGAAGGTAAAGGATCACGCATAGTAGCTAAGTGTAAGTTATGCGGATGGATTAAAAGATACTACTTTAAGGTGAAAAGATGTCGAAGAAATTAAAGGAGCTTAAGAAATACTGTCAGCAAAGAAAACCGGACGTTAGAATAGGAAAAGCAGGAATTTCCGAAGGTATTTTAAGAGAAATAGATAGGAGACTTAAAGAGCAAGGAATAGTTAAAGTCAAAATACTGAAAGCAGCTTTTGATGTTGAAAAGAAGGATAGGTTTCAAATAGCTAAAGAAGCTGCAGAAAAGCTAGGTGCCTTGCTAGTAGAGGTGAGAGGTAAAACATTCACAATATATAGGAGTGAAAAAGCTTTGAAGAAAAAACTTAAAACCAGTATGTGAATAAGCATATAGCAACAATTCGGTGAATCTTAATGGTATCGGCAATTCAAGTACCAGCTGACAGACTAATAGCGGAACTGGCCAAATACCTTAAGGAGAAAGTTCCTCAAGTAAAACATCCAGAGTGGGCTTCCTACGTTAAAACAGGTGCACATAAGGAAAGAGTACCAAGTGATCCTGATTGGTGGTATTATCGCTGCGCCTCTATTTTAAGGAAACTTTATGTACGAGTCGAACCTGTTGGAATTGAAAGTTTAAGAGTAGCCTATGGTGGTCGTAAGAACTACGGTGTTGCTCCCGAACACTTCGTAAGAGGCTCGGGAAGCATTGTAAGGAAAGCACTACAGCAACTTGAAAAAGCAGGGTTAGTTGTGAAGGTACCGAGAAAAGGTAGGACATTATCGCCTAAAGGACGTTCACTCCTTGATAAACTAGCTAATAAGATTATGAGGGAACTAGTCAAAGAAAATAAGGAGCTGGAAAAATATCTAAAATAGGGGGCAAGAAATAGTAGCTAATGAGCTAAGGCGGTAACTATGAGCTACGAAGGTATAAGCGACGAGGAACTAGAAGAGATTAAACGGAGGAAACTACTGGAGCTTCAAAGGAGGCTCTTAGAAGAAGAAAGGAGAAGAAGACTAGAGAAAGAGCTAGAAGCACGAAAGCAAGCCATTCTTCGAAGAATACTTACGCCAAGAGCTCTTGAGCGCCTCTATAATGTAAAACTTATAAGACCAGATATTGCAACTTACGTAGAGGAACAGTTAATAGCCTTAGCGCAAACGGGGAGAATAAAAATCCCAATAGACGATGAAACACTGAAAACCATCTTAGCGGAAATCTATGCTCGAACGCGAAAAGAATTCAAAATAAGGATTAAGGAGAAGTGAGGTTTAAACTATGGCCCACTACATACACGTAGCTAGAAAGTTAAGACTAGCTAGAGCTTTGAAGTCTAATTTTACAGTCCCACTATGGGTTGTAGCTAGGACTGGAGGAAAATTTAGAAGACATCCGAAAATGAGGCATTGGAGAAGAGTTAAGTTAAAAATATAGTAGACTGGTGATCGCTTGTGTCTGAGAAGAAAAGCATAGTTTTGGAAAGAGAATACGTTATTCCATTGAGAAAAGCATATTTCCTGCAAAGAACCAAAAGAGCTCCGAGAGCCATTAGATTAATCAAAAATTTCGTTAAAAGACATGTTAAAGCAGAGAAAGTCATAATATCCAATAAGCTTAACGAATACGTATGGAGCAGAGGTATAGAGAAACCTCCCAGAAGAGTTAGGGTGAAAGTTGTAAAAACCGAGGATAATGTTGCTAAAGTTTATCTCTTAGGAGAATAGTGCAATGCCTTCCTATAGAGTTTCATTTAACGGGAACATATACATAGGGGCGTTCATTTTCACAAACGATAAACTCACTTTTACACCTCCTAACACCCCTAATAAATTGTTAAATGCTATAGGAGAAGTTCTTAAAACTGAAATCTTACAAGTAAAGATAATGGATTCTCCAATCATAGGAATTCTCATGGCTGGAAACAATAAAGGCATAATCCTACCATACCTTGTTAAAGATGAAGAGCTTGAAGCAATTAGGAGAAATTTAAAAAATGTATTAAATATAGGAGTATTACCATCAAAGAAAACAGCAGTAGGCAACATAATCTTAGCCAACGATAAAGCAGCCTTAGTGCATCCAGAATTAGATAGGAAAACTATTAAATTCATAGAGGATATACTCGATGTACCTGTCGAGCAAGGTACTATAGCTGGTATTCCAACAGTAGGTTCTGTTGCCGTAGCTACGAATAAAGGGATGTTGGTTCACCCGGAAGCTTCGGCGGAAGAGTTAAAATTTTTGGAAGACCTATTTAAGGTAAGAGCAGATGTAGGCACAGTGAACTTCGGCGTTTCATTTATAAAGACAGGCATAGTAGTTAACTCCTTTGGAGCATTAGTTGGTGAAAGAACAACAGGCCCTGAAATAATGAGAATAGAACAAATATTTGATATTGCAGGTGAGTAAGGTGTTTAAAGTTAAAGTATATAGAATAGAAGGACAAATGCTCATAGGCCATGATGAATTCTCTAGAATTCAAAAATTCGTAAAAGACGTTAGAGCAGTAAAACCTGAAGACGCTATTGAAATAGTGTATTCAGAACTTGGCAGTAGACATAAGGTTAAACGGAAGCATATAAAAATACTTAAAATATATGAAATAAGGCCTGAAGAAAGTAAAGACCCTAACATCTATAAACTGAGTTTACTTGACAAAATAGTTCTAACATAACTTCATGGTGCATCTAATGTCTGAAGAGGCTAAGTTAAGAGAGGAGTTGGAAAGATACTTCGTAGAGTTACAGAACCTACAAGCACAGTATGAAGCGCTTAAATCAGGACTCGATGCATTAGTTTCTCTTTTAAACGAAGCAAGAATAGTTAGGGAGGAACTTAAGACACTTTCTACACTTAGCAAAGGCGAGAAAATTCTTGTCCCACTAGGTAGCAGAGTTTTTGTAGAGGCAGGTATAATAGATCCTTCAAAAATACTTTACAATTTAGGAGCAGGCATTTATGCGATATTGAAACCTGCTGAAGCTGAAGAAAAATTAGTTGAGTATGAGAAGGATTTAAGTGAAGATCTAGGGAAAGTACAAAAAGAACTTGCCGAAGTATCTCGAAAAATATCAATAATACAGGGGGCTATTAAAAGGATACAGGAAAAATTAGCTGAAAAGAGAAAATAAGTTTTCTGTTGAGGAGTAATCTTTGTTTAACGGTCTTAGAAGAATATTTAGAAATTTTACTGAAAAGGTTTCAGGGAAAATATCTAAAGAAACATTAGATGAAACGCTTAATGAATTACTTTTTCAACTAGTAGAATGCGATGTAGCATATACTGTTGCCGAAAAAATAATTGAGGAATTAAGGTTAAGGTACGAAGAAAAACCGTTTAAGAGCAAAGGTGAAGTATTAGACGCTTTGAAAAATATAGTCTTAAATGTTCTGAAGAATTCTAAGGGCACGGATTTTATTAGGGAACTAGATAAGCTTAAGGCAAAGAAAAAACCAGTAGCTATAGTATTCTTAGGTATTAATGGTGTTGGGAAAACAACAACCATAGCTAAAATAGCTAAAAAGCTAAAAGATCATGGTTTTAAGCCCATTCTCTCAGCAGCAGACACCTATAGAGCAGGAGCTCAAGAACAAATAGAGTATCATGCTAGAAGACTAGGATTACCTGTAATTAAGCATAAGTATGGTAGTGATCCTGCTGCAGTAGCCTTTGATACCGTGCGTTATGCGGAAAAACACAGCTACGACGTCGTCCTCATAGACACTGCAGGCAGAATGCATACAGACATAGATTTAGTTAACGAGTTAAAGAAAATCGTTAGAGTTATAGAACCCGATTTTAAAACACTTGTAGTAGATGCGCTTACAGGAAATGATGCTGTTGAGCAAGCGAAAATGTTTAACGAACATGTAGGTGTAGATAACATTGTCATAGCTAAAATGGACGCTGATGTTAAAGGAGGAGTCGCTTTATCTTTAGCCTATGAATTACAGAAACCTATCATATATGTAGGCACAGGTCAAAAATATGATGATCTTGAACCCTACGATCCTGAAAAAATAGTCTCATTAATATTAGGATAGAGGTAGCAGATTTGTATAAGGCTAAATATTTACTAGTTTACTCTATACAAGATCCTGCAGGTATAAACATAGCAGAAAATTTAAGAAATTTAGAGTATTTTGACAAAATACACGTGGAGAAAATTAATAGTCGATTAGTAGGGCTCTTTTATAATTCAAACTATGATTCATACTTGGCTTCTTTCAAGGATGACATAGTATTCATAGATTATGTGGACCAATATTTTGATGCTGAATACTACATTTACCTATCTAGACATAGTAGTATTAAACGCATTAAATCATTAACTGTACATTTTACAGGAAATTTAAGTAATGAGAAACTATACGGTGCCAACCCTAGGGAACTTTCAAAAACATACCCTCCTCTAGCTAAAGCCATAATCGCCCATATTAGCAAAACTGCTGTGGAAAGGCATGTTAAAGAATACGAAGTAGTTTACGAAGCAACGCATCATGGCCCAACAAATCTAAGTAAACCACTAGTTTTTTAGCAGAGATTATAGCAGAAGCTATATTAAAAGCGCTAGCCGACATTAACTCTAGAAAACACATACGATGTCTCGGAGCCATAGGTGTAGGTGGCGGTCATTACTCAGGAAAACACACTAGATACTGTTTACACTCCGATGTTTGCTATAGTCACATATTTTCAAAGCATGTACTTAACATGTTAAGCTATGATATATTAGAGCAAGCTTTAAATAAAACAATGCATCCCGTGAAATATATTATCATAGAGAAAAAAGGTGTAAAATCTTCACAGAGGAAAATCGTTGAATCTTTTGCTGTGAGCATGGGGTTAAGCATAAAATATATTTAATTCTAGATCTAGTAAGGGATTTGCGGAAAAGTTAAAAGCTAAAATATCTCCTATGTTGTGTAAAGTAAGGGCATCACAAACCTTATGAGTTGAATACTATGAAACTTTCAGAAATAATAACCATGTGGAAGAAGATACTAATACTTTCAAGAAAACCTGATAGAGAAGAATACGTTCTCTCGATAAAAATTTCTCTACTAGCATTCTTCCTTATAGGTGGTATAGCTTATTTCGTAAAGCTTATTGCTTACCTCCTATCAAGACTTGCAGGTGCTTAGTTTTATGGCCCATAGGAAACCTCCTTCTAGATTTTACGCCATACGGACAACAGCAGGTCAGGAAATAAACGTAGCAATCCTAGTCTATAATAGGGTTAAGAATGGAAATATTGGAGTTAAATCAGTCATTGTTCCCCCTAACGCGAAAGGCTACATTATCGTCGAAGCACAGGGCCCTAACGTTATTTATAGTGCTATTCAGGATTTGAAGCATGTAAAAGGCCTAGTAGCTGGAATATTTAGCGACGACGATATACATAGAGTGCTAATACCTAAATCCCCCCTCATAGGCCTTAAAGAAGGAGATATAGTTGAAATAATTGCTGGACCGTTTAAAGGTATGAAGGCTAAAATAATAAGGATTGATATAAATAAGAATGAAGCAGTACTTAATATCTTAGAATCTTCTTACCCCTTGCAAATAATGGTTTCCGGAGACTACGTTAAACCTGTTAGAAAATCTTCTCCTGAGGGACTAAAATAAATGCCGAAAGAGAAAGTAGTTAAGCTTCTAATTGAAGGAGGAAAAGCAACACCTGGTCCACCTATAGGACCTACCCTAGGGCCTCTAGGAGTAAACGTAATGGAGGTTGTTAATAAAATAAATGAGCTAACAGCCCAATATAGAGGGTTAACAGTACCTGTGAAGGTAGTAGTCGATACTGAAACGAAAAAATTTAGAGTAGAAGTCGGTGCTCCTACAACTACAGCCTTACTTCTGAAAGCTATTGGTGCTTCTGAACCTTCAGGAGACCCCGCACATAAGAAGATAGGCGATTTGCCCTTGGAGAAGATTATTGAAATAGCGTTAATTAAGAAGAAGCAGCTTCTAGCAAAAACTATTAAGGGAGCTGTAAAAACCATATTAGGCACGGCTAGAGCAATAGGGATAACTGTTGAAGGAAAAGACCCTAAAATAGTCAGTAGGGAAATAGATGAAGGAAAGTATGAGGAACTATTGACTAAGTATGAGAAGGGATATCAAGAGGGATAACGTTAAAAGAGGCGCGTATTAATGTCTGAGGTAGTTAGTAAAGAAAAACTTAAGGAGCTCATAACCGAGGCTTTAGAGAAAAGCGGAAAGAGAAGATTTAAGCAATCAGTTGAATTAATTCTTGTTCTCAGAGACGTCGATATTA
Organism: Desulfurococcales archaeon ex4484_217_1; assembly: GCA_002254745.1. Lineage (GTDB taxonomy): Archaea > Thermoproteota > Thermoprotei_A > EX4484-217-1 > EX4484-217-1 > EX4484-217-1. Next base: position 5,517 of record NJED01000015.1, on the reverse strand, counting down.
AGAGTCCTGAAGGTAGGGTTAGAGAAACAATATTCCTACCTCATAAACCAAATAAGGACATTAAGATATGCGTTGTTGCAGAAGGTGATATGGCAGTAAAAGCTAGGGAAGCAGGAGCATTCAAGGTACTTACCAGAGAAGACCTAAAAGTATTGGCAGAAAATAGGAAGTTAGCTAAGAAACTAGCCAAAGAATGCCGATGGGTTCTCATAAGAACAGACTTAATGGGGTTAGCTGGCAGAATTCTGGGACCCGCTTTAGGTCCTAGAGGTAGAATACCCGTTCCCGTACCCATACATGCAAACATAGTTGCCCTTATAGAGTCTTATAAAAGGGCGGTATATGTAAGGACAAAAGATCAGCCACAGATTATGGCTAGAATAGGGACAGAGGATATGGATGTAGAAAAGCTGGCTGAAAACGCTTTAGCCATAATCTCAACTATTTCAGCTAAACTTAAGAACCCTAGATACAACATAGCAAAGATAGTTGTTAAAACTACAATGGGTCCGGCAGTAGAGTACAAGAGGTGAGTAGGAATTTGGCGTTAATCCGCGGTAGGGCAAGAAGGATACCTAAATGGAAGATAAAGGAAGTAGAATACTTAGCTAATTTACTTAGAAAATATAGAGTAATAGCGATAGCTGATTTAACTAAACTTCCTTCAGCCCAGCTTCAGGAAATACGAAAAGCACTTAGAAACAAAGCTTACATGAGGGTAACTAAAAACACACTTATGGCTAAAGCTATAGATAAAATTATGAACTATAAGAAGGGAATTGAGAAACTGAAGGAATATCTTAAAGGTTCAAATATTTTCCTCTTTACCGACATGAACCCCTTTGAACTATACATGCTGCTTGAAAAATATAAGATACCCGCCTACGCTAAACCGGGAGATATTGCTGAGAAAGAAATAGTCATACCTGCTGGTAATACAGGTATACCTCCTGGTCCTATATTTAGCGTTTTTGGTAAGCTGAAAATACCTACTAAAGTTCAAGAAGGAACAATATGGGTTGCTAAAGACACTGTAGCAGCTAAACCTGGAGACAAAATATCACCAGAACTTGCATCTCTTCTTCAAAAACTTGAAATAATGCCTATAGAAATAGGGTTAAAGCTTAAGGCAGTTTACGAGGATGGAGTAATTCTTAAACCTCAAGACTTGAAGTTAGATGTGGAAGAGTATAGGAAGAGAATTGAGGAAGCATTTCTTAACGCATACAGACTAGGTGTTGGAATAGTATTTCCTGAGAAAAGCGTCATAGAAGCAGCACTAATAAAGGCCCAAATGAATGCCTTAGCTTTAGCTGCAGAAGCAGCAGTTGTTATGCCTGAAACATTACCATACGTGTTAATGAAGGCATTAACCGCGGCCAATACATTAGCGTCCATTTTAGCACCTAAAGCGCCAGAATTAGGCTTCTCAGTAACTGCGCAGGTTCCAGGTGAAGTTGTTGAAGAAAAGAAGGAAGAAGAAAAGAAAGAGGAAGAAAAAGAGAAAGAGGAAATAGCTGCAGGACTCGAAGCACTATTTGGATAAATAAACATGTAGTAGCTAAACATTTAAATACTCACACAACATCATTACCTTTGACCTCCGGGAGGTGATGAGAGATAGAATACATCTATGCTAGCCTGCTCTTACACATGGCCAAGAAGGAGATAAGTGAAGAAAATGTTAGAAGAGTTTTAGAAGCAGCAGGCGTCGAAGTAGATGATATTAAAGTGAAAGCTGCGCCAGCTGAAGCTAAGGAAGAAAAGAAAGAGGAAGAAAAGAAGGAAGAGGAGAAGAAAGAAGAGGTTTCCGAAGAAGAAATAGCAGCAGGGCTTGAAGCCCTCTTCGGATAAAGCATTTATCTGTGAAAATTAACGGAAAGAGTTTATTCTAGTTTCTTTACATTATTTACTTGAAGTCTACGTGGTGTAGTATGAATGAAGGTCAGTAAGAAAGAATTTGAACTAGAATTCTTCAAAGAAAAAGGGTTTATCAGGAAACAGTGTCCTAAATGTGGAGCCTGGTTTTGGACGTTAAATAAGGACCAAGTATTCTGCAATGATGCTCCATGTATTGAATACACATTTTACAACCTAGACTACAAAGCACCGTTTTTAACAGTTAGTGGAGCAAGAAGCGTTTTTATAGGATTCTTTGAGAGACATGGGCATACACCAGTAGAGCCTAAACCTGTTGTTGCAAGGTGGAGAGAAGATCTTTACCTAACCATAGCTAGTATAGTTGACTTCCAACCTTTCGTAACAGATGGTGTCGTACCTCCTCCAGCCAACCCCTTAGTTGTTTCGCAACCCTGTATTAGACTTGAGGACATAGATAATGTAGGAAAAACTGCTGGGAGACACTTAACCTCATTTGAAATGGGAGGACATCATGCCTTTAATTATCCTGATAAATACGTTTATTGGAAAGATGAAACCGTAAGATATGCCTTCAAGTTCTTTACTGAGGAGCTAGGAGTTAAACCAGAAGACATTACTTTTAAAGAGTCTTGGTGGGAAGGTGGGGGAAATGCAGGTCCATGCTTCGAAGTAACCGTTGGCGGTCTTGAGTTAGCTACCCTAGTTTTCATGCAGTATAAGGTTTTAGGAGACCAGTATGTACCCATGCCCTTAAAGATAGTAGATACAGGTTATGGGATTGAGAGAATAGCATGGTTTTCACAGAAAGCTCCGACAGGTTTTCACGCTGTCTATAGAAACTTGGTGACTAAGTTCTTTGACGAAATAGGTATTGAAGAGCCTTCAGAGGATGAAATGTACATTATAGGAAGATATGCTTCCCTTATGAAACCTGAAGTACCTGAAACAATAGAAAAATACTACAAGAGAGTAGCCGAAGCACTAGATTTAAGCTATGATAGAGTAAAGAAAATGCTTATCAGCATAGAAAAAGTCTTCGCAGTACTTGATCACACAAAAACCTTAAGCTTAATGCTAGCAGACGGTATTGTACCGTCAAATACCGGTGAAGGATACTTAGCGAGACTCGTAATTAGAAGAGCTTTAAGAGCTCTAGCCAAGTTAGGTGCAACAGTTCCTTTAAGTAGGCTCGTAAAATACCAGGTAGACTACTGGGGTCGAGACTTTCCAAGGTTAAGAGAAAGAGTTAACTATATTCTTGAGGTAGTTGAACTCGAAGAAGAAAGGTTTAGGAAAGCTCTTGAAAAAGGTATAGGTTATGTTAAAAGGTTAATTAAGAGGAAAGGTAAGAAACTAACGCTTGAAGACCTTGTTGAACTATATGATTCCCATGGAATCCCGCCAGACATAGTAGAAGAAGTAGCTAAAAAGAAAGGTGTATCTGTAACTATTCCAAGTAACTTTTTCTCAATAGTAGCTAAAAAACATGCACAAGCAGAGGTAAGGGAGGAGAAAACACCATTACCTGAAGAAACAGCTAGGGAGCTGGAAAAGTTAAAGCCAACAGAGCTTCTATTCCACAAGAACCCATACATGAAAGAATTCAGTGGCAAGGTAGTGTATTCTAGACCTGGCTTAGTTGTTTTAGATAAAACAGCATTTTACGCTGAAGGTGGCGGTCAACTTTCAGATGTAGGAAAAATAATTTGGAAAGAAGGCGCGGCTAAGGTTATCCATGTGGTGAAAATAGGAGACATTGTAGTTCATAAACTTGAAGAAAAAACAACTATTCCAGTAGGAACTGTCGTTAAAGGAGTAATTGACTGGTATAGAAGATCAATTCTCATGAAGCATCACACATCCACCCACATAATACTTGGTGCTGCACGCAGAGTCTTAGGTGAACACGTATGGCAAGCTGGTGCTGAGAAAAGACCGGATAAGGCAAGGTTAGATATAACACATCATAAACCTCTAACTAAAGAGGAAATAAGGAAAATTGAGGAATTGGCTAATAAAGTTGTTTTAGAAGGTAGAAAGGTAACAGCAAAGTTCATGGATAGAAATGAAGCGGAAGCAAAATATGGTTTAAAACTATATCAGGGCGGCGTTCCGCCAGGAAGGACTATTAGAGTGGTTGAAGTCGAAAACTGGGATGTAGAAGCATGCTTTGGCACTCACGTGTCCAATACTAGAGAAATAGGTCTGATAAAAATGATTAACGTAGATAGGATTCAGGATGGCGTTGTCCGTTTAGAATACGTTTCTGGGGAAAGAGCGCTAGAATACATGTGGAAACTCGAGGACACGTTGGAAAGTATTGCTAAGAAAGTTAGCTCTAGTTTGAAGGATGTAGAACTGAGAATAGAGAAACTGCTTAAAGAATATAATGAGTTAAAGAGGGAGCTAAATACTTTTAAGAGAGAGTGGATGAATGCTGAAGTATCAAAGCTATCGGCGGAAAAGAAGAAAACTGCATGGGGCTACATTATAATAGGCTTATATGAAAATAAGAAAGATGAAGACATATTAGAAATAGCAAGAAAATTGCAGAGCAGAGAAAAGAATGCTGTAATTGTTATGTACAATGCTATCAATGGCAAGGTAAAGGTAACAGTTCTCGTGGGGAAGTCAGCAAGAGACAAGGGAGTATCGGCAATAAACATGCTGAACCGCATACTAAGCAGCATAGTTAAAGGAAAAGGCGGTGGAAAAGAGGATTATGCAGCAGCATCAGGAAGCTTCATAATAACTCCTGAATACGCTATAAAGTACACGTATAATCTTCTGTACAGTCTTTAAACTAGGTGGTATAAAGCATATTGATAACAGTTAAAATTAGAGATGAACTTGTAGAAGCGGCTAGAGATTACAAGTACTTATTAAACAGAGGGTATCCTGTAAAGGAAAGTCTAGACCTTGTAGTAAAACGTTACTTTCTAAACAATATTGAACGCATGATACTGTATAGATGCGTCCATCCAAGTGAAATGGCGGAAAGTATTGCAAGCAGAAAGGTAAAAGCCGAAGAAGTTTATGGGCAAACATTATTAATAGATGGCTTTAACGTACTAATCACTGTCGCCACAGCTTTTAACGGTGGACAGGTATTTTTAGGCGATGATGGATTATTAAGAGATGTTAGTAAATCTATTAGAAAATTCAGTTTTAGTGTAGAAAAACATTTAGAAAAGTTAAAGCTAATAGTGAAAGAGGCATGTTTCTTAACGCCCTCAAACATTATATTCTTCTATGATAAACAGGTTAGCTATAGTGGTGAAATAGCTTCCTTAACTAGAAGTTTAGGTAGGGAAGTGAAGTATAAGATAGATACTATTGTAAGTAGTAGAAACGATAAAACCATAATTACGTATTCGGAACGAGGCATAGTTTCTTCAAGTGACATAGTAATACTTCTAAAAGCTAAAAGAATTTTTGACCTAGCACAATACATTATAGCCAAGTGGAAACCCCATAGCATAGTCGACATTAAAAGCTTAGTTGGTTAATTTTGTAAAACAAAATTTAAAACTTAAAAAACTAAAGAATAGGTAGAAAGGGCCCGTGGCCTAGCCTGGATAGGGCACCGGCCTTCTAAGCCGGGGGTCCGGGGTTCAAATCCCCGCGGGCCCGCCA
>NJED01000014.1 GCA_002254745.1 Desulfurococcales archaeon ex4484_217_1 | reverse complement strand
CCGGCCTGCTAAGCCGGTGGGGGTATCCCCGCGCGGGTTCAAATCCCGCCCCCGGCGCCATGTTCTTTTTCATATTCTCTAAGTCTTCTCTTTACTGTCGACACAGAAACATTATATTTCCTAGCAATCCAGGCCATAGAATATCCTTTCTTAATAAGTTTAAATACTTCTTCAGGTGATATTTTCTTCCTCGGTCTGCCGATAAGCTTCCCTTTTGCTTTAGCTGCAGCCATATTTAGTTTTTTGATCATCAGCAATAACGTATTCTTACATCTAATATCTTTTTGCGCTTCTTCAAACCACTTCTCACTTATTGAGACTATTAATATGTTGTTTACTAAGCAATCGTAAAGAAACTCTACCAATATAGCTGGTTTTCTACTTAGTCTGCTTAAATCAAACACGACTATTGTCCCTACGCGTTTTTTCTTGACATTGTCCCATAGACTTCTAAAATGAGGTCTTTTGGACTCAGCCTTATACTCCTCTAATTCTACCATCTTTCTATCAATATTTACGCCATGTTCTTTAGCCCATTCCTCAATATGCTGAAGTTGTTTTTCTATAGAAACCTTGTCTACAATAGGTATAGTTCTTAAATACGCGATTACGGGTTTAGGATAGCTCAATATGTGCACGCACTTAGTTTCAAAAAGTGTAGTTAACCTATAAAAAGGTTTTCTTTCTAATATTTTCCTTTACTCATTATATAATCTATAAGTATTACCTTTTATTCGTTAATCCAAAAATAAACCTTTTTGATTTGGTAATAATTGATCAGCCAGCAGGGAACTCTTCATCTGCACTCTGACTAGGTGTTGGCTCATCATCCTCTTCGGGTTCACTTCCCCTTATTTTATTTTACTTCGTGTGGATTTTTACTTCTACATAGATATTGTTACTGGTGTTTTTGCTTGCTTATTTTCTTCACTAGGTATATTGGCATTATTCCTCCATAACCCAGTTTTGCAATATCTTCTTTGGCCCAGTATTCGTCTGCCATAATCTTAGGCAACAGAATATCAAGTACGTTCTTCTCTTTGAAATATATTATACCTGAAGATACTCCTATTATGGGTTTTGAATTCAAATACGCTATCATTGTCATTGTTGTAGGTTTCACAGGTATACCGTATGCTACTATTTTAGCACCCGTCAAGGCTATTGCTTTTGCTGTTTTATCTGTTGGATCTACACTCATACCTCCTGTTAAGATGACGATATCATATTTTGCTATGTATTCCAGAATCTTGCTTTTTATAAGCTCTTCATCATCGGGAAGTGTTATTGTTTCGCATACTGCTCCACCATATTTTTCTACTTTCTCTCTTACTTTGTCTGATGCTAAATCTTTAATTCTTCCCTCATATATTTCGGTTCCGGTAACTATGAGGCCAACTTTTTTTCTCTTAAAAGGTTTTACATATACTAGAGGGAGGTATTTTTTTATTTTAACTTTCATTTCTTTCATTTCGTCTTTTCTTATAGCTAATGGCACTAAATCCACTACGGCAATTAATTCGCCCTTGCTCACACCTATATTATCTTGTCGTGTAACTACGATGAATGTGCCTGAGCTGTTAACAGTTAAGAGACCTTCGTAGCTAACCTTAAGTAAGCCTTTACGTTCAGCGAAAATCATCGCCTTACCTTCTTCAACTTTCTTAATGTAAGTATTGGGTCCCGAAATGTATTTTGCAAAATCCTCTACTGCCTCTTCCTCTAAGATAACATCTTCCTTTACAGACTCTTCAACAAAAACATAGTAATGTCCTGCATTTTTCAGTAACTCAACATCCTCAGGTTTTATTATATGCCCCCTTCTGAAAATAGCTCCTTTGGTCTTTTCAGTAATCAACGTAATATCGTGCAATAGTTTCTTACCTATAGCTTTCTCTACAGGTACTGGTTTCCACATATTTAACCCCATGTTACTAAAGTGGCACATGGTATATTTGAGAAATTATAACTGCATTGTGAAAATGGTTTTTGATGGTGGGCCCGCGGGGATTTGAACCCCGGACCTCCGCCTCGTGAGGGCGGCGTCCTAACCGGGCTAGACGACGGGCCCGATAATGCTTGTGGTACGTCTTCTCTTAAAATATTATCTATTAAGTTGCTTAATTATTTCATGTAACGTAATGGATATGTAGGGTACTACACCTATTTTCTCACTAATCCCCTCTATGTTGAATGGTATACCCAGTGTTAAATCGTGTTTTGGAAAAGCCTCTTCTGTACCAGGGAATATAAGTAATATTCTGCTGCGCTTTGCAAGGCTTGCTACTTCGTCTATTTTGACAGTAGATTTAACAGCTGTGGTGACTATGAAAACTTTCTCTGGTTTAATTAATTCTACTGCTTCTTTAATCTCGTTTACTATAAGTACTGATCTGTTATGTTTATAGGCTAATTTACTTACTTCAGGTATTCCGCTTTGTGCTGCAGATCCCGTAACTTTCGATAGAATTAGCGTTTGAACTTCGAGTTGGGTTGTATAATTAAAGATAAGTTTAGCTATCTCTATTAAGCGTTGTGCACTGCTTATGTTGTGTACCATTATAGCTAACATTGTAAAGCACCTAATTTCTGCTCGTAAGATATTCTAAAACTACCTCAGCAATGGATCTAGATAAAGGTACGGGCACAGACTCTCCAACCTGGTTATATTGGACATCTCTACCTCCTAAAAACACAAAGTTATCAGGGTATCCCATTAATCTAGCCTGTTCTATTCTATGTGAAGGTGTTCCATAATCTTCAGCTCTTAAAATATTAAAGAATACTCTATTGTAGCCTGCATCTTTAAATTCACGGATTAGAGCTTTCTTTAAACCATTTTCCATTATTTGAGGTACATTCTCCATGATGAATATTTCAGGTTTTAGCTGCTTTACTATGCGTATGAATTCTAAAGTTAATTGTCCTTGCAGATCAACGTATAATCTATCTAGAGGGCTCTCTTTTCTATTCGGGTTTGCCGCAGTAAAAGGTTCGCAAGGAGGACTTCCTATTATTATATGCGGTACTTTTCCTTTTAAATAGGTCAGTATTTCATCTGAATATACGTTTCTTATATCCTCGCATATAACTATGGAGTTTGAAAAATTGAACTTAAATGTTCTTGCCACAGGTTCGAAATTATCTAAACCTAGGACTATGTTAAAACCTAAATCATAAAACCCCTTAGAAAACCCTCCGGCGCCGCAAAATAAGTCTATTACGTTGTATCGAGTCATGCTATCTTTTCAGCTCTCCTTTAACTTCTTTTCTAGCTCTGCTATTTTCTCTCTGAGAAACTCCACTATTTCTCTGTTGTCAAAATATTCAAGAGATGAACCGCATCTAGGACATTTGAAAGCGTTTTCAAGTGCTTCCTCGAAGGTGAACCTGATATTGCAATTTAAACATAGATAAAATGTATGGCTTTCCTCGAAGTTTAATCGTTCCTTAAGCTTCATCAGTGTTATCTGCTTTCTCGTCTTTATTATCCCCAGTAACCTATTTTTATCGACTCTCCAATAGTATGTATACCACTCTCCGTTTCTTCCTCGTGTTCTTCTATAAGATACAAGTCCTTGTTCGGAAAGAAAATATAATTGCTTTCTCACTTCGTTAAGTTTTAAGCCAAGCTTTCTAGCTATGTCCTCATCGTTAACTTCGCCTTCTGACTTGTATAACTCTTCAAATATTCTTGCCGCATCATCTCCCAGCATTAACCTTACGAACTCCACTATACTGTTCCTCCTCTGTCTCACTGTTTTAGCACCACTTTTTTCCCGCGTTCTTGAGGTACTATTTCTATCTTTGATTTTGGATGTCGTTTGTATAATTCTTTTCCTTCAAATAGTCTATCAAGAAATATAGCTAGAGCCGAAACCTCAGAATGAGGCTGGTTTCCCACAGATACATTGTAATCTGCTAACCTATAATATTCAGGAGGTACTTTTTCAGCTCCTACTACTATTAGCTTATTTTTCCTTGATCTCTTTATTTTATCTATTATATAATCTATAGGTAAACCATACATCGTTAAATGGACAACTTCTCCATTACTTCTTTTCCACTCTTTTATAAATTTAATGGAGTTTACCCCAGAAATTATTTCCATTGATCCCCCCCATTTTTTCAGAACTTTATTTAGGCTTTCGATCACACCTTCATCATTTATATCTCCTAAGACAAACCCGTTAGCTCCGAATGCTCTTGCAACTAATCCTACATGGGTCGTTATCCTCTTGTCTCTTTCAGGCCTATGACCTATTCTCAGCACATAGATTTTCATGCATATTTTCCCCAACTACTGTACTCTTCTAATTTCTAGTATTTTTGCTGTACATTTTTTCAATTCACTAATAATACTATTCAATTCGTAGTCTTTCACTTCAAAAATGCAGTAACATAGACTGTCCTTCTTCTTTGCTAGTATGAATGGTGCTTTAACTTTATACAATGAGTTTTCCGGAATGGTTGCCGTAATAGAAAACGTTTTCGCCTTTATAAACATAGCTAGTGTGTTTTTTAAATTATCTATGCCTATACGATTTAAAGCAGATACATAGGTGGTAGCTAGAGGTCCATCATATGATGTTGACAATGCTTTATATACCTCTCTGGCTTTTTCCACTATCTCGCTAAAGTTTCTTACAAGATCTATCTTGTTAGCAACTATAATCATTGGTTTTCCTGAAACCCCTATTTTTGTAAAAGTCTCAATAACGCCTCTCATCTTTCTCAATATTTCGCTATGTTCTTCGGAAATATCTATGACTAATATTAGTACTTCTGCATCCACTATTTCTTCTAGTGTTGAGTAGAATGCTTCAATGATTTCTATTGGAACATAGTCTATGAAGCCTACAGTATCTAAGAATAATACTTTTATTCCGTTTATGAAAGCTGATTTCACTTTCGGCGAAAGAGTTGTGAAAAGCTCTTTACCTATTTTCTTTGATTCTCCTGTTAGTACGTTAAATAACGTTGTTTTTCCAGCTGAAGTATATCCTACAATAGCTATCGTTCTAAGTCCTAGTTCATGCCTTTGTTTCCTTAACTTTTCCCTCTGTTTCCTTATTTTCTTTAATTCTCTTTCAATATGAGCTATTCTTCTTTTGATTAATAGATAATAGGATTCTACTTTGTACTTTCCGGCACCAAGAAAACCGGGTAATTCACCTAGTTTTCTTTGCCTCACCCATTCCTTGATTATCGGTATTATATGTTTTAGCCTTGCTAGTTCTATTTGGAGCTTAGCTTCCTTAGAACCGGCGTGTTTGTCGAAAATTTCTAGTATTAGCTGTACTCTATCAATTATTCCTACATTGCCTAGGGTTTTGACCAAGTTAAAGTACTGTATGGGCTTTAAACTTCCATCTACTATCACTGTTACTTTATCTTTCTGCGTAATGTATTTATTTACTATATGTTTTAGTTGTTCTACTTTTCCGCGACCAATAAAGAATTTGGAATCAGGTCTTTTCCTATTTTGCGCTATGAGGTCAACTACTCTGTATCCCGCAGTTTCAGCTAATGCTATAAGCTCCTTTACCCTACCTTTGTTCTTAGGATTTAATGTTACTATTACTGCTTTCTTTATTTTGTCATCCTCCCTTCTTTTTTCTTAGGACTACTATATCACCTAAGGTTAAGCTTTCTTTAGGTCCTAATTTAGTAGTGTATTCAGATACTACGGGTTCTAGCAGCGTTATTTTAAGGATTTTCTCTAGCTTTCTTGCTAGTTCTATTGTAGGTTTAAGCTTTCCTGCTTCTATTCTTCTGACTACGGACTCTTTCTCCTTAATCTTTTGTGCTAGTATACTAGTATTCCATCCCAGCGCTTCTCTTGCCCTTCTTATCCTTTCAGCATAATTCTCAACAATTTCATATTCGAATTCCATTGTCCTTCTAACTACACTGCTTGCTTTTACTTTCTTTCGTCTTACACCTAGGCTAGGTTGAACACTTGTCCTTAATCTTTGCATAGTATATGATGGTTGTTGTTTAACCCTACTTCTACTAATAAGCCTTAGAAAGCATTGACGGCAAACTATTAGAGTTACCCCTTCGATAGTTACTCTGTATGTCTTACCTGTTATCTGCTGGCCGCAAAATTCACATTCAACCATAGTAGTGTTAGCCTCTTAGGCACTCTTCTCCTTAATCAGTTACCGAAGACTTCAGTTAAATATATATCGGAATAGTTGGGTATTATAACATTAGTTTATTAGTAGGTAAATGGTAAGAAACTAGTAGAGGTATTAGGTTAGTATGGCACTAGCTAGTGATAGAGGATTCCCAGATTTCGAATCGCTAATAGAGTATATTAGACATTTAGAGCGGCGTGTAAGAGAACTTGAAGTAGAACGTAATGCTTTGAAAAGAGAATTAGACTACTATAGAAGCGAGGTTGAGAAGCTCCTATCTCCTCCTCTTATTGAAGCTCAGCTATTAGAAGTTCTTGATGATGGAAGAGCTGTTGTTAAGAGTAGTACAGGTCCTAATTTAATAGTTCATGTAAGTGAAAGCATAGAGCGTGACAAACTTAGACCTGGAGCTATTGTTGCTCTAAATCAGAGAGGGTCAACAATCGTTGAGGTCTTACCTTCACATGTTGATCCCTACATAAAGGCCATGGAGGTTATCGAGAGACCTGATGTTACATACGACGATATTGGTGGTTTAAAAGAGCAAATAAGGGAAATAAGAGAAGCCGTAGAATTGCCGCTCAAAAGACCTGACTTATTCAGGGCTGTGGGTATAGAGCCTCCTAAAGGTGTTTTACTATATGGGCCTCCGGGTTGCGGTAAAACCCTCTTAGCAAAAGCTGTTGCTTGCCATACTAATGCCACCTTCATTAAGCTTGTTGCTTCCGAGCTCATAAGTAAGTGGATAGGGGAATCAGCACGGCTCGTTAGAGAAGTTTTTAAGTTTGCCAAATTGAAAGCACCTAGTATAATATTTATTGACGAGATAGATGCAGTAGCCGCCAAGAGACTCGAGGTTGGCACAAGTGGCGAAAGGGAAGTTCAAAGAGCTTTAATGCAATTACTAGCTGAGATAGATGGGTTTGACCCGCTAGGTAATGTGAAGATAATTGCTGCTACAAATAGGCCCGACATACTTGACCCGGCTTTGCTTAGACCCGGTAGATTCGATAAACTTATTGAAATACCCTTACCTAATGATGAAGGTAGATTTGAGATATTTAAAATACATACTAGGAAAATGAACCTAGCTGAAGATGTTGATTTATGGGAATTAGCTTTAAAAACGAAGAATGCGACAGGAGCTGATATTAAAGCCATATGTACTGAAGCAGGAATGAACGCCATTAGAGAAGGTAGGACAATAGTTACCAGAAAAGATTTTCTGAAAGCTATAGAGAAAACTATGGGTAAACTGAGATCGTCTAGAGAAGCAACTTTTACATCTATTTAGTTAGGACTAAGATATGATCATCAGAAAACCTACGTTTTTCGAACTAAGATTTCTTAGAGGTATAGCTAATTTTCAGTTTGGTAGAAACGCAGGCTATGTACTGATACCTGACAACGTTTCAGTATCTATATCACCTATTACTGGAAGAATAAGACATGTTTTAATAGACGATAAAATAGCTTTAACCCTAAGGCCCTCTGATGCATTATTCTCACTACATATTTTAGGCGGTAAGCTACTTCACGAAAACTATCCTTTCCCCATGTTTAGAGTTATTGTAAGAAGTAATGTAGCCTCCTTCATAACTGAAGGACACGACGTCTTCGCTAAACATGTAATTCGTGTTGATGAGAAAATCAGAGCCGGAGACGAAGTTGTCGTTGTCGACGAAAACGATACTTTTCTAGCTGTAGGTAGGTGTAGATTAAGCCCGAGTGAAATGCTAAGTTTTAAAAGAGGAATAGCTGTTAGAGTTAGACATGCTACTAAGAAGTACGGGTGATAGTTCACGGCTCGAATAAGTGTTGTGCTGAAGAAAAGAAAGAACTTAAGGGGGTCCATTCTAATAACAGGGTTTCAAGGGATAGGTGCTGTAGGCTATATTGCCACAAAACATCTCATTAGGGAACTGGACGCTAAAAGAATAGGTTTCATTTTAAGTAAGTTTATGTCCGATGTTGTGCTGTTTGAAGATGGTAGGGTAATACTACCTTATGAGATCTATTATGCTTCTAAGAACGGGTTAAAATTAGTTTTCATACTAAACAATGCACAACCAGTGATATATGAGAGAGCAGCTTACGCGAGAAAAATAATAGAGTGGTGTATTGAAAATTCTTTTAATAGGGGAATATTCATAGGGGGATTAGGTAAGACTGCTAGAGAACCTCATGAGCAAAGCGATTTTAAATGTGTACCTTCATCAAGCTATAATTTCAAAATACCAGGCCCTATTCTTAGTAAGGAATTAGTTGTGATAGGTCCTTTGGCATTACTCATAGCGTTTTCCGAAATTTATGATTTCCCTAGCCTCACTATATTACCGTACTCTGAGACGCTAAGACCGGATCCAGCCGCAGCTGCAATTGCTGTAAAAATCATTGGAAACATGTTAGGCTTAAAAGTTAGTGTTCGAAAACTGTATGAGGATGCTAAAACACTAGAACAGCATTTGAAAAGATTTGAAGAATTTCAAAGGTTTTTAGAGAGAAGAGCGCACGGTAGAATTTCCCATTACATGTGACAGTATTTCGCTAATTACTTCCGATAATGTCTTTTTATAAGTAAGTATTTCTACATTTCCAAGTATAGGCCTTATTTTCTTCTGTAGGCTTTCCGCGAGTTTTATATCCTTTTCTCCAACTACGAGTAGTATTTTGGAATACGCATCAATGTTCTTTCTAAAATATTCTTCAGCAATGCCTATCGTATAGTTTAAAACAATATCATCATACTCCTTTTCATGTTGAGATAGAGGAAATGTTTCACATAGTTCTTCGGGAACTATGCCGAAGTAGGGCATATAAACCATTATGTGAACATTTTTAAGATTATTTTTCTCTAATGCTTCCCTAATATTCATGTAAAATTCAGTTCTTGTTAGAGGCTTCTCCTCTATGTTTAAGAAAACTATCGCTGTACCCTTATGTAATGTTGGTTTATAATTTTCCAATAACCTGCTATGGTAGTATGTTATTTCGGGTCTATGTATTGATAGAATATCATACAGAAATATTCCATGAACTTCCGCTTTACTTATAGGATGATGCTGCTCTAAGTACTTCTTATATTGTATGAGGGTTTTAAATGCTTTAAACAGTGAGGGATGGCATCTGCTGCGTTCTTCTAGTAAATCCCACAATGTGTTTTCCTTTATCGCTTGCCTCACCCTTCTAATTTCTTGCATTATGGCATATAGGTTATGTATAGCTATACATTTTATACGTTCATCTTTATTCATTTCCATTAATTCTTGAGGTGTAAACTTAGAGCATATAGGGCATGAACATGGAATTTCCGATAATTCTTTTAACCTCATTGTTCCATGAGGGAATATAAGTCTTTCATCCTTAGCATATAGTATATATGATGCTGAATCAAAGGTATCTACACCTAGGGCTACAGCAAACGGTATGAACATAGGATGTCCTGCGCCGAAGAGGTGAACGGGAATACTTGGCGGTAATACTTTCTTTACTGTTACTATCATGTGAATTATAGTTGCGTAATCATACTTCTCAAGAATTTGAGTGGGGCTACCTATGCTAACTATGTCATAGGGGAGTTCAAGGGCCTTTCTTGCATGATACTCAAGTAAGTCTAAATATTTACCTCCCTGTACGGGGAAAACCCATAGTGTTTTATCTTTCTTCATAAACTTTAAGCTGATAATAGCTCTTCTTATTGTCTCTTCTACCGTCCATTTAGCTTCCTCGTAACTTGCATAACCACCTGTAGGAACATCTAAAATAACTGCTATGTCGGAGCCTATGTTTTCTTGAAATATCACTATTTCTTCAGGAGTTACATCAACTCTACCGTATTCTAAGATTTGATAGCCACCAGAATCCGTCACTATAGGTCCTTCGAACCCCATAAGTTTATGTATTCCTTTCTCTAATACTTCTTTTTCCATATGTTTTTTTAAAATGTAAGCGTTAGTTATTATTGCTTCGAAACCAATATTTTTAATCACTTCTAAGCTTACTTCCTGTCTTATAGGGTTAATTACGGGAAAAAGTGTAGGTGTGCGTATTTTTCCATGTGCTGTTAGTATTTCACCTATTCTACCAGCTAAACTCTTATCTTTTATTTCAAATATTTCTCTTATCATGAGTTTTCCTCAGCAAGAACACTATTAGCTTGACTCCTTCTCCTTAGACTCAATGTAGTCATTAAAAAGTTTTCTTACCCTATCGGCTATGGGCCCTACTCCCTCAACTCCTTTTTCAGAGACTTTTATTTTTTCACCAATAACAACAATACCTGCTTCTTCATGCACCTTTACTAGGTTAGGGAAATATCTTTCAAGTATTTTAGCGAACTCTCTGGCATCAAATAGCGGTTTCTCTTTAGCTATAATTTCAGCAACCATATCCCCTCTAATTATTACCTTAGGGTACATTTTGTCGCTTACTTTAACATCTACGAGACTTACATTCAATGCAGGATGGTCGAACCCTGAAAGTGTTCCTTCAAATACTTTACCATCCTTGGTAACAATGATTACCGTTCGCTCTAAGAGGCCAGCTAGATCTAGTAGGAATTTCCTCTGCGCCTCTTTACTCAATTTTATCCCTCGTAGAATGGATAGAGTAAGGATATATAAGGGGGTTACGGTTTCAACAAAATTTTCGAAATAAAAGGTGTTGTAGAGAATATTGAGCTAAGTGAAATACCTCGCGTGGTTACACTAAGCATAAAATCTAGCCAAAGTAAAAGTAAGGTTTTCATGGAAATTCATGAAGATATCTTAGTATTTAAGAAAGGCGATAAAGTAACTTTAAGTTTATACCGTAACAAGCCAAAGTTTAGAAAAGATGATTTTCTCGGAGTAGGTGCAGTAATGAAGGCTGAGAAAAACAGCTTACTAATTTCTATAGGTGGTTTCTTAGTTTCCATTGAAGGTAAAGTAAAAACAGCTCTTACCGTAGGCGATAAAGTTTATGTTAAGCTTTCAAAAATAGCATAGCACTTTTTTAAACCCCCTTAAATATAGGGGGACTGTGAGAATATCCTACGTAGCAGCGCTCATTATATTCGCCATCTTGTTACTATATTCTTCAGTATTTGGAATTAAGTGGATAGGCAGTGTAATGGTAATGCTAAATAGCGTAGTGTATTCCTTAACAATAGCGGTATTAGTTTTAATTTTTAGCATTATGCTTTTCTCAGTATTTTCTCGCTTCAGAATCAATAAAGAAAGAACGAATATGGATGATATAGTTTTATTTAAGCTTAAGCCTAAGTTAAAGGAATTAAAAGATGAGGAATTAAAAGATGCCTTTAAAGAATTAAATTCTTTTCTTCTTTACTTAAAAAAGAAAAGGCTCGACTATGCATTAACTTTCTTAAGCAGTGGAAAAAGACCTGTAGAAATATTGCTAATTGTGAAGAAATCTTCTACTAATGTTCCACGAGAGGAATATGCTAAAATGATAGTTACGGATCTGAAAGTCTCATGTAGAAGATGGATTATTTCCAGCTACAACACCAGTGACAGTATAGTAAACGCTATTAAGTCATTTTTGTTCTCTACTTCGTTAAAAACATTAAATGCAGAATTACTTTTACCGCACATATGCTTTACCCTACCATATGATTACAGTTTAGGTTTAGATTACGGGATTGCGAATTGTAAATGTGTTGAAAAGGAGGAAGAAGCAGTAATAAGGCTTGGCAGAATAGATAGTATGAATGAAGATTTTATATTAACAACGAATGACATTAATAAGCATGTGTTAATTCTTGGAAGCACGGGTCTTGGAAAAACAACAACATCATCCATAATAGTATCAGAATTAATTAAGTATGGAATAAAGGTTCTAGTAGTGGATTGGCACGATGAATATTTTAATTTGCTTCAAAAAGTAGGTGTTCCAAGCGAAGTGATAAAAGTGTATAACGCGACAAGTCCTTACCCTTTAAACCCATTTAATTCCAGACATGGTGAAAGTGTTGATGAAAAGGTCAGCCTCATAGTTGATATAATGGAATCTACACTTAATCTTTCAGCTCCCCAATCGTATTACTTATATGAAATACTTCAGGAAGAGCTTAGAGAACACACTTCTGGAATATCATTTAGTGCTCTTCTAAGTAAACTTAAAGAGTACAGTGATGTTACCGAAGGGTATGCGGGTAGGGAAGCAAGATATGCTCTCATGAGAAAAATAAGACCTTTAACTATCGGGCAAGCCAAAAAGCTTTTCGAACATGTAGGCTCTTTAAAGAAGGAGCTAATAGAAAAACCTGTAACAATAATTGAGTTAGGTAAAGTAAAGAACAATACGCTTAGGAAAATCTATACCTTATTCCTTCTAAAGGAAATTTTCTCAACATACACTAGCGAAGGGTTAAGTAATGAGTTAAAGTTAGTTATAGTTCTTGATGAATTTCATAACTTAATAAGTGCTTCATGCGATGTACTTGAAAGATTATTTTCTGAAATTAGGAAATTCGGTGTAGGTCTCATAATTGTTTCTCAAACATTATTCGACCTACCCAGCTATGTTCTTAGGAATGTGAATACTAAGATAATACATTCTGTAAAGACCTATAGAGACTTAAAAGAACTCGTGAACATATTACCGTATGGGCCAAATTACCAAGATATTATTGTTAACCTATCCGTAGGAGAAGCTTTAGTCTACAAAGTTGACATGCAACACCCTATTAAGGTAAGTATTGAATTCCCCTTTTAAAAATGCAGAGTCTTAAGAAATTTTTCCAATAACTCGTATTTTAGCAGTATTGTCCAGTCAATAAACTGTTTTGTAGGACATACACCTTCCTTAATGTAGTTGAATATTTCATTAACTACATCATCTATCTCTTTGCCCGTTACATTTATTTCGCATACCTTATCCTCTCCTAAGACGCTGATAGCATTAATCGTGGGTACGGCTAATATCTCTGCCGCTACGTTCTCCTTCACTTTTCTCTCCGGCCATTTTCTTTTCTTTAATCTCTCATACAGGATTAAGGGATTTAGCCTTAGTACGAAAAAGAAATCTACGTATTCTTTAGGTACAAGTTCACCATAATGTCCTTCTATTACCATGTACTCCTTCTCACATTCTATTATAAGTTCTTTAACTTTTTCGCGAACTTTTTCTTCGTCTACTATGTAGGTTTCACGGACCTCATCGTAGTCAACATAGAGTTTATTGTCGACAACAAGTTTAGATAAATGGACTACTTCGGCGCCTAGCTTTCTGGCTAACTTCTCTGCTATGGTTGACTTACCTACTCCAGGAACGCCACTTAAAACTATTACCTTAACCAACTTTATTCCTCAAGAATTTTAGGGAGAAAATAATACAAAAATTATACTTAGCTAAATGGAAAAACTTTCTTACTCTTCTTCCTCCTTCTTTTCTTCTTTCTTCTTTTCCTCTTCTTTCTCTAACCTTGAAGCAGCAATTATATCGTCTATTCTAAGTATTAGTGTGGCTGCTTCTGTTGCCGCCTTTATGGCATTGGCCTTTACACTTGCCGGCTCTATTACACCGAGTTTGAACATATCCTCTGGCTTTCCTGTAAATACGTTGATCCCGTATGGTAGCCCCTCTGGTTTCTCATGTAGTGCTCTTAGCTCTACAATGACATTTACAGGGTCTAGTCCTGCGTTTTCAGCTAGTGCTCTAGGAACGGCTTCTAAGGAGTTAGCGAATGCCTCTATAGCTAATTGCTCTTTACCTCCTACTTCGGAGGCGTATTTTCTGAGAAGTTTAGCTAGTTCTACCTCTACAGCTCCGCCTCCAGGCACTATTCTTCCATCCTTAACAACATCAGCTGTAGCGTTAAGCGCATCTTTAATGGCTCTTTCAGCTTCATCTACCATTCTTTCTAAGCCTGCTCTTACAAGAATACTTACTGCTTTCGGGTTCTTACATCCTTCAACAAATACCATTTTGTCTTCTCCAACTCTTCTCTCTTCTACTAGTTCTGCTTCTCCAAGATCTTCGGGTGTTAGTTCGTCAAGATTCGTTACTATTCTTCCTCCTGTTGCTCTTTCTAACTTCTCCATATCACTTCTCTTAACCCTCCTAACAGCTAAGATACCATGTTTTGCTAAGAAGTGTTGGGCAACTTCATCAATACCTTTCTGGCAGAAAACTACGTAGGCCCCTATTTTAGCTATTTTTTCAACCATTTCCTTAAGTAATCTTTCTTCTTCTTCGAGAAATGCTCTCATTTTTGTTGGATCTGTTATTCTTATTTCGGCATCTATTTCTGTTTTCTCAATCTCCAATGCCGTATTAAGTAACGCAATTTTAGCATTCTTTATTCTCTTAGGCATGCCGGGATGAACAACTTCCTTATCTATTATTATGCCGTACACTAACTGTGTATCGCGAATACTGCCTCCATGCTTCTTAATTATTTGCACATTATCTAAGTCAACATACCATTTATTTGCACGTTTTTCAGCAACCTGCTTTACAGCCTTTACTGCAAGCTCTGCTAAGTGCTCTCTAGCGCCATGAACAGCTTTGCTTGTTAAAGCTGTTCTGGCTATATTCTTTAAGGTTTCAATGTCATCTATGCTTATTTTCTTAGATAGCATGTCAATAAACTCTATAGTTTTCTGAAGTGCTTTACGATAGCCCGAGATTATTACTGTTGGCCTACTTCATCGTCCTGAGCTTTAGCTATTTGAACAAGCATTTTTGCTGCAGGATGCTGAACATCAAGCTTATCTAGTATTGTTGCTCCATCGTTAGTTATTGTGACATCACCTAATCTTATCCATACCGCGCGGTCCCAGTGTTGTTCTTAAAGTTTCAGATATTGCTCTAACAGCCATAATATTTGTTCTTAGAGCATCTCTACCAGTTGTTCTTTGTGTACCCTCCTTCAATATTAACACAGGTATACCTATGGGTTGGGCGGGTTGAGCAGGTTGAGCCATAGTCTCACCACAGTTCTATATCAGATTTCCTATACTTAATAATGTATAGTCCGGAAACCATGAAGCTAGTACTTCTATATATACCTTTCGGTGTTAAACTTAAAAGGTAGACTTAATAGTAACTTGTTCAGTAAACCTTTACAAAAAGGTGGCGGTGGTGGGCAAAGTAAGGACATCGATTGTCAAGAGAACAGCAAGAAAAATACTTGAACTATACCCTGATAGTGTATCGCTAAGTTTTGAGGAAAACAAGAAACTTGTTCAGGAAGTTGTTGATGTTAAATCTAAAAAACTAAGAAACCAAATAGCAGGTTATTTAACGCATTTAGCTAAAATAAAGAAGAGAATTGAAAAGTATATTTAGGAGAAAAGTTACTAGAAACAATAAATTAACAGCCAATTCTTAGTTTTTAAGTTTAAGGTGTGTATTGTTGTCCAAGGAAATAAAGCTTAAATTTTTAACTCTTACATGGAAAAAAGTACAGCAGTTATCGTATAAGGTATGTGATCAAATACTAAAAGAGGGGTTTAAGCCGGACGTCATTGTGGGTGTTATGCGTGGCGGGTGGATTCCAGCAAGGATAATGCTGGACATACTTGATGTAAGCACTCTAGCGGCTCTTGAAATAAAGTTCTATAAGGGTATAGGAGAGGTTAAAGAGAGACCCGTGTTAACGCAGCCACTTATAGTTGATATTAGAGATAAGAAGGTTCTAATAGTGCAAATAAAAACAGCAGCTTTAGTTGTGAAACCATGGTCTATAATAAACCCAGACTTCTATGCCTTAAAAACAGATGCTTGGGTCATATTTCCCTGGGAAATCAGAGAAACAGTTAAGGAAATACTTAAATCATTAAACGTGAGCGTAAAGAGAGAGAAGAACTTAGAAAAAATAGCTAAGATTATTTCAAAACAAACAGGGTTAAGAAAGAGTGAGGTATTAAGAACCCTGAAAATTCTGAGGAAAGAAAATGTCTATTATAGTGAACTATGAAGAAGATCAAAGAAAGTTTGTCATAGCCATAGTTCCTATAAGGATGAGTAAGGAAACTAAAGTCGAGAACTTAATAAGGGATATAGGGAGAGTTGAGGAAGAAGTATGGCTTCAACTAGTAAACGCCAAAGCCGTTTTCTCGCTTAAGCACTTAATATTTTCATCATATGTATCATTAAGGAAGTGCTTAAGCCACGAATCACTAACCAAAAATCCTCACATAGAACTTTTAATGGTCTTAACGGGGACAAGACAAATAGAAAACGCGGTAAGCATAGCAGGAATTTCCAAGAATACTATGGAAGTGTTCCTAGTAGTCCTCTCCGTGGACAAGGAAAAAAGCCGTATAAATGAGATTATTGGGGACTTCATAAAGAAACATAACCTGAACTTCGACAAGGAGTTAATGAAAACACTTAATATGAAAGCACCATTAGCTACTAAAATTACAACAAAAGAACTAAAATCAACAACTGGAGTATCTTATATTGAGAAGCTAGAAAAAAACATAATGTTAAAGTCTCTAAGTGTATATTTTAAGTTCTAGCTGCGAAAATGCGTGTATTTAAGTTTCTATGTCTAAGTATCACGATACCTTTAAATATACAGAACTATTCCAAGAAAATGTAGCACTGGAGGTGTTACTGTATTGTTCTTTGAAGAAGAGGAATGGTGGGAGGAAGAAGAAGAGCTTTGGGAAGAAGAAGAGGAAGAATGGGAGGAGTGGTAAGTCAGTACTGAGGTGAGAGTGGTCCAGGTATGGAATTTTGCCCTAAGTGTGGCAATTTAATGGTTCCTGTAAGAAGACATGGAAGAACTATATTGAAGTGTAGGGCATGTGGTTTTGAAGTAGAAAAAGCACATGTTGATTATAAATTATCCCGGCATGTTGGTGAAAGTAAACACGTTATTACGTCAAAAATTTCTGAAGAAACAGGTAAATCGCTCAGAAGAAGTGAAGAAAGAGAAATACTCCAGGAGTACTACGAGGTCTTTCTTGAAACATTTAGTGAAGAAGAAAGTAGTGAGGAAAGCTCATAGGCTATCAGTATTTTTAGTTTAAATCATCAACTTAAGTTTCTTAGCCGTCACCATTCATCATCTAGTTCTCTAGAATACTCCTCTAACAACTGAACTATATGAAACAATATGGAAGACAGTTAAAAAGAGGTATGTTGCGCTGTGGTTAGAATAGCTACCATTGATGTAGAGCTATGTAAGCCTAAAAAGTGTAATTTAGAGTGTATAAGGTTTTGTCCTATAAACAGAACAGGCACAAAGGCCATTGAAATCCGAGAGGGCAGCAAGAAACCTATCATATATGAGGAAATATGCATAGGATGCGGTATTTGCGTGAAGAAATGCCCGTTCAAGGCAATAACCATTGTAAATCTCCCTGAAGAGTTAGAGACGGATCTCGTGCATAGGTATGGTATAAATGCCTTTAAGCTCTATAGATTACCTATACCTAAAGAAGGCATGATTACCGGGATTATTGGTAAAAATGCAACAGGTAAAACAACAGCACTCAAAATACTCTCTGGAAAACTTAAGCCCAACTTGGGTTGTATTGAAAAACCTCCTGAATGGGATGAAATAATAAGGGCATTCAAGGGAACGGAGCTTCAAAGGTACTTCAAAAAGCTGGTAGACGGAAGAATACAGGCAATATTGAAAATTCAGTATGTTGATGTAGTACCTAAATACCTTAAAGGAGAGGTAGGTAAGCTCCTAACTAGGGTTGACGAACGAAATATAGTGCAAGATTTGAAGATAGAACTTGGCCTTGAAAAAATATGGAGTAGAGAATTGAAGGCGCTTAGCGGTGGTGAACTTCAGAAGTTCCTCATAGCGGCAACGCTATCTAAAGACGTTGACGTTTACATGTTTGATGAACCTTGCAGCTACCTTGACGTTTACGAACGTATGAGAATAGCGAAAATCATTAGAAGATACGCTGTTCAAAAAGGTAAAACAGCTATTGTGGTTGAGCATGATATTGCAGTTCTGGATTATTTATCAGACCTGGTCCACGTAATATATGGTGTTCCAGGAGCATATACGCTTCCACGTAAAACCTCCAACTATCGCTTGGCTTCCAGAGCTTGAGCTTGTAAAATGGACTGATATGTTAATTAAACTCGGTAATTTCAAACTCAAAGTTCCTGAGGGAAGTGAGGGAAGTATTCACAAGGGGGAGGTAATTGGTATTTTAGGTCCAAACGGCATAGGTAAAACAACGTTCGTGAGAGTTCTTGCTGGTCAGGTAAAGCCTATAGAAGGGGTTATTTATTCCTACTCGGAAATAACAATAAGTTACAAACCTCAATACGTTTCGACACATTACGCTAAGTTTAGCAATTATAAGGTTATTGAATTATTGTATGCTATGTCTCCTTCGGGAATACCGGAATGGTTTAAGAAAGAAATTATTGTAAAACTTGGCGTAGATAGAATTTATGAGAGACCAATAGGTGAGCTCAGCGGAGGAGAACTACAAAAAGTTGCCATAGTGTCTTGTTTGTTAAAAGAAGCAAAACTTTATCTTCTCGATGAACCTTCAGCGTATCTAGATGTTGAAGAAAGACTTGCTATTGCAAAAGCAATAAAAAATGTTGTTGAAATGCGTGAAGCAGCCGCGTTCGTAGTAGAGCATGACTTAATGCTTCAAGACTACCTGGCGCACTCCCTTATGGTTTTTAGAGGAACACCTGGTGTTGAAGGTAATGCTGGAGCACCTGTGAACTTAAGAAAGGGAATAAACACTTTTCTCAAAGATGTTGGTGTGACGTTTAGACGTGATGCAAGAACGAAAAGGCCAAGAGTAAATAAGGAGGGCAGTTATCTTGACCGTTTACAGAAAAGCATAGGTGAATACTACTACGTTGAAACGTAGAATTTTATGCTAGCTTTGAGAGACACCTTGTGAAAATAAAAATATAAGAGACAACCGAAGCAAAGAGTAAAGGAGTACTAGTAGACTTCTATGTAACAAACGTAGGAGACGATTTAGAATTAATTATGACACATAGGAAAGGCGTAGACAGTGCTGAAATACACGGAACAGCATGGAATGCTTTTCAGGAAGCAGCTAAGGTAGCTAAAGAACTAGGATTATATGCTGCAGGTCAGGACCTCCTATCAGAAGCCTTTTCAGGTAATGTGAGAGGTCTTGGACCGGGAGTTGCTGAAATGGAAATAGAAGAAAGGCCTGCTGAACCGATAATAGTGTTTATGGCAGATAAAACTGAGCCTGGAGCATTTAACCTACCACTATTTAGAGTCTTTGCTGACCCCTTTAACACTGCAGGCTTAGTTATAGATCCAAGAATGCATGAAGGATTTATTTTTGAAGTACTTGATGTCTACGAAGGGAAGAAAGTTTTACTCAATGCTCCAGAGGAAATTTATGACATACTAGCTCTAATAGGAACTCCAGGCAGATACGTGATTAAAAGAGTTTACCGTAAAACAGACAAGATGATATCAGCTGTTGTAAGTAGTGAGAGATTAAACTTAATCGCTGGCCGCTATGTAGGTAAAGATGACCCTGTAGCCATAGTTAGATGTCAACATGGCTTACCAGCAGTTGGTGAAGTGTTAGAGGCTTTTGCTTTTCCACATTTAGTTGCAGGGTGGATGAGAGGAAGCCACTTCGGCCCATTAATGCCTGTACCGCAAAGACACGCTAAATGCACTAGATTTGATGGACCGCCAAGAATTGTTGCTTTAGGTTTTCAGGTTAAGAATGGTAAACTTGTGGGACCAGCTGACCTCTTCGACGATCCGGCATTCGATGAGACAAGAAGGCTAGCGCAGAATATAGCAGAGTACATAAGAAGACATGGACCCTTCATGCCTCACCGTTTAGGCCCTGAGGAAATGGAGTATACAACATTACCTAAAGTGCTTGAAAAGTTAAAGGATAGGTTCGTAGTTGATGTTCAAGCCATGATGGAAGTTGAAAAGTATAAGAAGAGAGAAAAATAGCAACACAGCATCAATATACTATCTTCACTAGGGTAAACCCTACTTTAAATAAACAATTTTTAATCTTCTTAAATCGAGCTAAGAAGTGGCTAAAAAATGTTCAAAACACCTGTTCTCATAATTAATTTTAAAACATACGCTCAAGCCACTGGGAGAAGAGCTTTAGAGCTTGCTAAAGTAGCTGAGAAAGTAGCGAAAGAGCTAAACGTTGAAATAGTAGTTGCTGTCCAACCTGTAGACATAAGACTTGTCGCTGAAAATGTTGGAATTCCCGTTTATGCTCAGCACGTAGACCCCGTAAAACCGGGAGCACACACTGGACACATACTACCTGAGGCTGTAAAAGAAGCTGGCGCTAAAGGTACATTACTTAATCATTCAGAACATAGATTAAGACTCGATATAATAAATGAGGCTATTCAGCGGGCAAAGGAAGTAGGTTTGGAAACAATAGTTTGCGCTGATAAGCCTGAAACAAGTGCTGCCGTAGCTGTGTTAAAACCAACAGCTATAGCTATAGAACCTCCGGAACTTATAGGCACAGGAATATCTGTTTCTAAGGCAAAACCCGAAGTAATAACAAATACCGTTAATATAATCAGGAAAATAGATGAAAACATACCTATATTGACTGGAGCAGGCATTACATTTAGAGATGATGTAGAAAAAGCATTAGACCTAGGTACGCAGGGGATATTAGTGGCTTCAGCTATTGTGAAAGCCAGAAACTGGGAAGAGAAAATTAGAGAGCTAGCCCTACCTCTCATAGACTTAAAATAAGTATACTATTTTTCCTTCTTGTATTATTACTCTCTTGTGTATGGGGTTGCTAAAGCTCTAGGAAATCTCCTCTTTCCTATGAATATAGTTACTACAGCCAGTGTTGTAATGTAAGGTATCATGAGAACCAGATGATACGGTACAGCCTCCTTAATACCGGGCGTTACGGCTATAGTATAAGCTAGTCCTTCGGCGAAACCGAATATGAAAGCAAAGCTCATAGCCAGCAAAGGTTCAAGACCTGCTGAAACGAGACATGCGAGAGCTATGAAGCCTCTACCGGCGGAAATCTCTTTAACTATACCTCCGAACCAGCATAAAGGCATGAAAGCACCACCTAATCCTGTTAAGGCACCGCTTAGGATGCTCGTTAATATTCTAATATAGTCTACTCTAACGCCAGCAACATCTAAAGCTTCGGGTGTCTCTCCTGCTGCTAAAATTCGTAAGCCAAGAGGTGTTTTATGAAGCATTAAATGGAGAAGAACACCTAGTATTAGTGTTAACACTGTTATACCACTTACACGTATGATAGGTACTGGAAGAGGAGGCACAAGAACCTCCTTTGGTGGAATATGTATTCCGGGAAAATGCCATACCGCCATCATGAAATACGGTACAAAACCTACTGCGAAAACATTTATACCTATACCAACAATCACCTGGTCTGCTCTACCATATACGCTCAGTACACCGAATATTAACCCTATTAATGCTCCTACAAGGAGGCCGAAAAGTAATCCTACAACACCACTGTAGGGTAATCCTGCTTCATGCGCTAACTCAGCACCAAATACGCCAGCAGCCGCTGTAATTAGAAATATTCCTTCTAAACCTATGTTGCAAAGCCCTGCTTTTTGGTTTATACTTTCACCCATAGCAGCTAAGGCTAAAGGCGTCATAGCAAGTAAGCCATTTATAGCTCCTACAAGCTCCGAATAAACTCCAGCAGTGTACTCCATATATCTGCCTCCATTTTTTAAAGCCCCAATAAATATTGCAGCAATTATTACACCTAATGGATTATTTCTCCCTATTAATGCGACACCTATGCCGTCAAACCCTAGTCCCATAACATTACCTAGTGTTCCATAAAGTGCCCATGTTGGAGGCCTTCCTATTATTTGAGACGCTCCAGCAAGTCCCGCAGATAAACCGCCAATAATGAAGCTTGTGAGTATTACGCGCTTAGCATTTACACCAGCATATTTTGCGGCATCAGGATTAGCACCTAGAAGCTTAAGTTCGTATCCTGCCTTAGTCAGAACCAGGAATAGATGAATAATTACACAAAATATTATTGCGACAAAAATTATAGTCGTTAAACTAGCACCAGGCATTAGCACAGCATATCTTGCTGTCTCTAAAACAGAAACGGTTTTCTCTGCTCTACCGGGCTCAGCTAAATGATATAATGCAAAATACATTGTCAGGTAAAAGGCCATCCAGTTAAACATAATGGTGGATATAACTTCGTGAACACCACGCCATATCTTTAATAGAGCAGGCCCTATACTCCATAAAGCTCCTAAAAGCATAGCAAATATTGTCGCTACAGCGACATGTAGTCCAGGAGGTAATCTAATGAATGCACCAGCTAAAACAGCCCCTAAAGCCCCTATGTATGCTTGGCCTTCAGCACCAATGTTGAACAACCCTGCCTTCACACCTATAGCAAAAGTTATTCCAGTAAGCATTAATGGTATAGCAAATGATAGAGTTTCAGCAAGCTCTGCTGACCCTCCAAAAGCTCCCCTAACTAGAGCACTATATGCTAGGAAGGGGTCATAGCCGTAAAGGGCCATTAAAATAGCTCCCGCAATAAGGCCAAGCACTAGAGCTAATGCTGAATGCAGTAGTGGTTGAAAAATCTTTGATGGAACCTTCAATGTCTTTTCCATTTATAAAAACACCTACTAACTTCTTAACTATCATTTTTTAAAAACTTACTGTACTATAGTACAATATATGAGGTTAGTTTAAATTTAACTTGCAACGCTAAATATAATGAAGCACATTTTAGGTTGAACATTATGGAGAAGAAACCGATAATAGAAATGAAGAACATAGTCAAAATCTACCCTGACGGAACTGTTGCCCTAAGAGGAGTAAACTTCACGGTACATGAGGGTGAAATAGTAGGTCTTCTTGGAGAAAATGGTGCTGGCAAGACAACGTTAATGAAAATACTTTCCGGTCTATTAAGGCCGACAAAGGGAGAAATATACTATAAAGGTAAAAAGGTTAAGTTCAAAAATCCATCAGATGCTTTAGCCTTAGGTATAGGTATGGTTCACCAGCACTTCACTTTGGTACCTATATTCACCGCATTAGAGAACATTATTCTAGGCATAGAATCGGCAGAAAAGAAGTCTTCATTGGTAATTTCACCTATAGATACAAGTAGTGCAGAGGAAAAAATAAGAAAACTCATGAAGGAAACAGGGTTAGAGGTACCGCTAGATGTACCCGTTGAACTATTGCCCCTAGGTTCTCGTCAAAGAATAGAAATATTGAAAGTCCTTTACCGTGGTGTAAATGTCTTAATACTTGATGAGCCTACAACGTTTTTGACACCATTGGAAGTTGAAGAATTATTTAAAGTCATGAGGAGGCTTAAAGAGCAAGGTAAAACTGTAGTTTTCATAACTCACAAGATTAGAGAGGCTTTAGCGATAACTGATAGAATAGTTGTTTTAAGGAAGGGAATAGTAGCAGGAGAAATACCTACGAGAGAAGCTACGTCGGAAAAACTTGCAGTTCTAATGGTAGGCAAGGAGATGAAACTTGACATACTATTGAGAGGTAAGGGTGCACCCCCATCAGCACCTACGGTGCTTAAAGTTGAGAACTTGTACGTAAGGAACGACTTAGGCTTCATGGCTGTTAAAGGGGTTACGTTCGAAGTGAAAGCTGGTGAAATTTTCGGTGTAGCTGGTGTTGAAGGTAATGGCCAAGCAGAACTTGTAGAAGCAATAACAGGGTTGAGAAAGGTAGAGAAAGGAAAAATCTTGGTAAGCGGTGTTGAAGTTACAAATAAAGGTCCAATAGACGTATATAGGCTCGGAGCTTCCCACATACCAGGTGACAGAGAGAAGTACGGCTTAGTCCTAGAGTTTACCGTAACTGAAAACTCAATATTAAGTAGGCAGTGGGAACACGGCTTTTTAAAAGAAATTAAAATAAGTAGAAACATTAAGCTTTCTAGGCTTAACTGGAAGAAGGTTAAAGAATATGCTCTAAAACTTATTGAAAGCTTTAACGTAATAACCCCAAGCATAGATACCGTAACTAAGAGCTTAAGCGGAGGGAACAGGCAAAGACTTCTTGTTGGTAGAGAACTTAGCAAAAACCCAAGTCTAATAATAGCTGTACATCCTACCAGAGGCTTGGACATAGCCTCAACAATGTACATTAGACAGTTACTAGCTAAAATGAGAGATGAAGGTAAAGCTGTTCTGCTTGTCTCTGCAGACCTAGATGAAATAATTCAGTTAAGCGACAGAATAGCTGTAATGTATGAAGGGAAATTTATGGGGATAAAGAAAGCTGACGAGATCACGAGAAAGGAGATAGGTTTAATGATGGGTGGTGTAAAAGTATAAATCTACTATTTATTCTACTCGTTCGCTTACTTTAATGTAAAACTTTATTTCTCACAACCACACTTAAATACACGGGGTTCTTACATGAGATTATTGTCTCCAAAAGCTGTTTCTAAAGTAGCAATAATAATAGCAATCATAGTGGTTATAGCGATAAGCAGACTACTTACCTAATCTGAGAACTGCAGCTAAAGACCCCGATGTAGTATTAATCGTAGGTGTAGGTTTCCTGCTAAGTGACGCACTATTTACTGTTGCACAAGAATTTCCAGATAAGAACTTTGCAGGTATAGACACATATACCCAAGCTATAGCTAAAGAGAAACTTGGACATATACTGCCAAACATGTTAGATATAAAGTTTGAAGAACATAAGGGCAGCGCTCTTGTAGGAGCGCTAGGCTGCTTGCTAGCAGCATACTTTAATGAAAAAGGATACGAGTTTAGACATATCGGCGCCGTCTTAGGTATAGAAATACCTGTACTCTGGAAGTTCGAAATAGGGTATAAGTGGGGTTGCGACTGGGCGCTTAAATGGTACGAGAAGAAGTTCGGCAAGAAAGCACCAATAATAGGTGAAGACTCATACTATGGTTCCGGGCCAGAATGGAAGGATGGAATGTACTGCCCTGAAGGCAAAGGTTGCTGGTATAAAAACAGAGTATTATGGACATACACCGGAACATTCAGCGATATAACTAAAGGGTATGAAGCAGCAAAGCCAATGTACGAAAAAGGAGCCGTAGCAGTATATAACATAGCTGGCCCACTAGGTTTAGGTATAAACCAGGCGGTTAAGGAAATAGCTGAAGAAAAAGGCCTAGAAATGGGTCCACCATTCTGGATAGGTGTAGACGCTGATCAAGACTGGATTAACCCAGGATTCATAATAGCAAGCATGATGAAGAGAGTTGACAAAGGAGTATATTATGCAACCTGGTTAGTATTAGAAGGCAAATTCAGAGATGTTATACAGAAATATGATGGAGTACTATTGCTAGGTATAGGTACTGAAATTGAAGGTAAACTTATGGAAGGAATATCCGTAAGCACTCTAGCAGACCTAGACGAATTCATTGAAATGGGCATAACAGCTGAAAAACTCACAGGAAAGAAAGTACTACCAATGAGCCCCGATGAGATTAAAGAGAAAGTTAAGACTATGAGAGAGTCTGTACCTGACTGGATATGGGAGGCAGTTAAGGAGTTAGAAGAAAAGATTAGAAAAGGAGAAGTAGAAGTACCACTAGCAATGGACAAAGAGACTGTGGAATATTGGCGTGATTTACTAGGTTAAAATTAAACATACTAAACAACAAAACTTTTTTCCATCAGAAACTTCTTATTAATCCCTAATACTGAACAATTATACTATGAGCAATGTTTGTTACTAATTACACCATACGCAATATATGGCGGGCCCGCCGGGATTTGAACCCGGGACCTCCAGCTCCGGAGGCTGGCGCTCTATCCAGGCTAAGCTACGGGCCCTACATTCTCTCGGGAGCTTCTATTCCTCTTTAACTACCGGTTCGGCAGTGTAGAATGAATTAAACGTGTCTGCGAGTTTTCCAGCATACTCAACTAAACATTCTGGTTTCAATTCATCTGCTGCTTTAGTAAATGTATTAGGAAATTTGATAAGTAGAATTAGTAGTCTTCGAATAATAGGTTTCCTTAGCACATTGTAGTCTAAGGTCTCTAAGTCGAAGTTAACTTTCTTACCATAGTTTTTAAGAATATTTATCGCTCTAGCGTACGTGTATTGTATATAAGGTCCACTATTCTTTTCGAAATTTAACACATTATCCCAAATGAAGGTTAATGGTTTAGAAGCAGATACTGAAACCAAAGCATATCTTACCGCACCTAAACCCACAATCCTAGCTATTCTCTCTTTCCACTCTTCGGCCATGTTAGGATTCCTCTTCGAAACTTCAAAGTAGGCTCTCGAAATTGCTTCTTCAATTAAAGAATCTAAATCAACAAATCTTCCCTTCCTACCGGACATTTTAACTCCAGGTAGGTTAACTATTTCATATGAATAGTGTATCAGATTGTATGCTTCCCTTCTATAACCTAAAGCTAAAAGAGCCAATCTTAACTGTGCTTGAGCAAGTTTCTGTTCAGACATTATAACGTTAATTACTTTATCAGCTTTCTTAAACTTCACAATACTGTATGCTATATCTCTTGTCGTATACAGTGTTGTACCATCACTTCTTCTAAGTATTAAAGGAGGTATTTCGAAGGATTTAGGTAGTTTAAGTTTTTCTCTAACTTCGCTTATTTTCTGTAATGCTGAGAAATCCAGTGCTGAAGCACCTTTATATATTGTGAAGTATGGGCTTTTCTTAGCTTTAGCTAAAACTTCATCTACAATACCTTCCCATACTAAATCACTTTCCCAATCCCAGAAATCGAACTCTACACCCATTTTACCTAGAGTTTCTCTAAACCCTTCAATAACGTCTGCACATATTCTTCGCACAGTTTTAACAATGTTTTCGTCTAATCGTTTCTCATAGGTTCTCATTATGTTTTGAATTTCCTTCTCATGGTCTTTCCCTTTAAGCCTCCCAATAAGGGTCATTACGAGCTTATTGTTCTTAGACTTAAGCTCGGCTAGTACATTAAGCCAATCGAGTAATTCACTATTAACTTTCTCTACTTCTATGTAATCGCCTTTCTTTCTTGCTTCCTCTAGTTCCTTCTTTAACCTATCTATTTCCATTACCGCATTGGTTGCTGAATATATTATACCGTAGAAATGATCAGGTTTCCCCGTAGGCTGTACGCTGCCAAGAGTTAAACAACCGTAAGCTAGTATTGCCACTTGCCTGCCCATGTCGTTAATGTAAAATCTTCGAATAACTCTGTGGCCTCGCTTAGTAAGTATTCTGGAAAGCACATCGCCTAAAATAGCGTTTCTCCCGTGACCTATGTGTAAGGGGTGAACGGGGTTTGCGCTTGTATGTTCAACAACTATACGTAAGGGTTTTTCTGCGGTCTTTAAT
Source organism: Desulfurococcales archaeon ex4484_217_1 (assembly GCA_002254745.1). GTDB lineage: Archaea > Thermoproteota > Thermoprotei_A > EX4484-217-1 > EX4484-217-1 > EX4484-217-1. The sequence goes on along the minus strand of NJED01000014.1, from coordinate 868 downwards.
CCGTAGTCATATCCTATGTTAGATATGGTTTGGAAGAGTTCTTTTGCAGCACATTCTTCGTTGATAAAGAAGTTTATATAACCTCCGATGACATTAACTCTACTTATTACCCTTAACCTTCTTAGGTCGAGTTCACGAAGAGTTTTTGAAATAAGCTCCTTGTAATTCACTTTGAATTTCTTAGAAAATCTAAAGGTAGGTAATGCTATATCGCCAAATTTTTCTAAGGGAGGCTCTTCTAAGGATTCGTAAATATCATTCATGCTTACTTCAAAACCTGCTTTACTCCAAATATTCCACGTACTATTAGCTATTTCTCGCAAAATATGATCATAAACGTCTTCAACAATAACTTTCATAGTCTTCAACCTAGCTGATTTCCTCCTATAGAGATTTAGTATAAAAATTTAAAAACTTGCCCAAGCCATATAACTGAACAATTTTCCAAAACAAATGCTAATGACAGTTTAAGTTTTTGAACTACATCTCTATTAAAGATGTTTCGAGCGGATTCTTACTTAGGTTAAAGGAGTTAGCTGAACTTACTTAGGTTAAAGGAGTTAGCTGAAGAAACTATATTAGGTTATTTTTTATGTTACCTCTGTTATCGCCTTTTACCACTGAAGTGCTTAGTAGTGCTACTTCACTTGTAGATTTTGTTAATCTCATAAACTTGTGCATACTTACCTACTTGTACGGTTTAGGTTTATTACTGTTAGGATTAGCTTACGGTATTATTGAAAAGGGGGTAGCAGTAAAATCGTTTTTTGACTCACACTAGGTAGATGTAGGGATATTTGGAGTTTATGGTAAATTGTTGGATGCGAATCGAGTTTGGAACCTGTATTTAACAATGTTTCATGGTGCT
>NJED01000013.1 GCA_002254745.1 Desulfurococcales archaeon ex4484_217_1 | reverse complement strand
TTCCAGCAAGCAACAACGTCCCGATGCCAAAGCTCTCCGCCGCCCCGTAAAGTTAATAATTCAGAAAACTATATAGTTCACGCTGAACTCCATAAAGAAAAGGTGAGGTTCTAGTGTCTCTAGGGTCTATAGCTGGAGCTTCGGCTATGGGTCATAGGGGATGGATTACCGCTAAATGCTATATTTGCGCTAAAAAGCTTAACATAGTCAAAGACACCATATACTATTGCCCTAAATGCCATAGTAAAGGATTTAAAATACTATATTGCGATGCCGACGCTAAAAGACTACACTATAAGTGCCCATTTGACGGATTTGAACTAAAACTTTACTAAACGAGGAATATTCTAAATTGCATTTAGTAGATGTTGATAGTGTAAGAGAATTGTGGATAGATAAGTTTAATAGAGCAATAATTATGCCCTTAACATCAGGACTAATTCTCATTTCAATGGACGTATATGTTAGGAAATGGTTCTTCCCAATTACTGACGAAGTAGAGGTTGAAGGGGAAAAACTAGTTTACTATAAACCTAAATCCCTTAGTGAAGTAGGCTTAGACAGGTTTAGCGACATTATAGCGAACATGGAGCTTATAGGTCATGTAAGCAAGGACCTTAGCGAAACAATCTCAGCTAGGATATGGTTAAAAAACGTAAGAGATGAGGAATTAGATAATGTTATAAAAGAAATACATAAGGAATTGTCTAGTTTCCTTAAAAAAGGTTTGAGGAAAACCTAAGTGGTTAAGAAGGAAGTAAGCGTAATACTACCTACAATAAATGAAAGAGAGAACTTGGAAAAACTAATACCTGCGCTTCAAAACTTAAACCTAAATCTAGAAATCATAGTTGTTGACGACGGAAGTACTGATGGTACTATAGAGTTTGTGAAAAAGTGTATGAAGAAATATTCTAATGTAAAGTTAGTTGCGAGACCAGCTAAGCTAGGTTTAGGATCAGCCTATATAGATGGGTTCAAGGTTTCTAAGGGAGAATGTATTGTAACAATGGACGCTGATTTAAGCCATAATCCCAAGTATATTCCATTGTTTCTAAAGGAGTTGAAAGAGAAGCGGGCAGATATTGTTCTCGGAAGCAGGTATGTTGAAGGGGGGAGGATAATTGGTTGGAAAGTGCATAGGAAAATTATAAGTAAGACAGCTAACTTCATAGCGAGAACTATTCTAGGCTTAAACGTAAATGATGTTACAACAGGTTTTAGAATGTATCGTAGGGAAGCTTTTGAGAAAATAGCTTCGAGAATTAAAGCTAAAGGATACGAGTTCCAAGTTGAATCACTTTACATAGCAAAACTTCTAGGACTTAAGATAGTTGAATATCCCATAGTATTCGTTAATAGGGTTATAGGGAAATCTAAACTGAAAATAACCGATATTATACATTTTCTTAAAACAGTTCTTAAACTCAAACTGGTTGCGTGAATTAAAATCATATTCAGCGGAGTAACTCTTCTTCATCAAGCCCTAGGCAACCCTGTTCTCATCATCCACTAATTCCCTAGAGCGTAGGCTTTTATAAGAAATTTTCCTAGAGAAGTTTTGGAGTGGAAGTTATGAAGGCTATAAGAGCCAAAGTAATTTACACTGGAATTCCGGGTAAAATTATTAAAAACGCATACATTGTATGGGAAAACGATATTATCAAGGAAATAACTAAAGACATTCCTAAAGATGCAGAAATAGTTGATGAAAACCCGGAAAACGTAATAACACCTGCATTCGTGGACCCGCACTGTCACATAGGTATGCGTAGAGCAGGTGAACCTACGGAGGAAGATGAGGCAAACGAAGAGTACGACAGTATTCTACCGCACGTTGACGCGCTCTACAGCATCTACATGGACGATAAAAGCTTTAAAGAGTCCATAGAATGGGGTGTATTGTACTCGTGTGTTTTACCTGGAAGTGGAAATATTATTGGAGGTAAAGGCGTTGTAATAAGAAACTATGCTAAAAATTTGGAGGAAGCATACATTAAGCATGCTGGTGTTAAAGCAGCATTAGGGTTCAATCCCAGAAGAACAACTAACTGGAAGGGCTTAAGACCATATACTAGAATGGGCGGTATAGGGATTTTCAGAAAATGGCTTATAAAAGCAAAAGACGCATTAAAGCTTATAGAACAAGGTAAGAAAGTTGAAGAAGAATTTGATCCTGAACTGAGAATGTTATTTCCCATAGTCAAAGGCGAAGAAATTTTAAGAGTACATGTACATAAGGAAGACGATATCATGTGCTTACTGATGCTACGCAGAGAGTTTAACCTAAGAATCACAGTAGAACATGCCTGCGATGTCCATAGTAAAGAAGTGTTTCAGAGGTTAAAGAGGGAAAACGTACCTATAGTTTACGGCCCTATAGATTCTTTCCCATACAAAACAGAGTTAAAACATGAAAGCTGGAGAAATGTAAAGTACCTTGTTGAAGTGAAACCATTTTTTGGATTAATGACAGACCATCCCGTAGTTCTTCAGAGAAATCTCTACTTGCAATTGAGGTTTTTCATAAAGTACGGTATGAGCAAGGATGAAGCATTATCTATTATAACGTTGAATAATGCTAAAATATTAGGAATGAATGATAAACTTGGTAGTTTAGAGCAAGGTAAGTGGGCTAGTTTTACAGTATGGAATAATGACCCATTCCTACTGAGTTCAACGCCAAAACTTGTAGTTGCTGAAGGGAAAGTAGTTTATAAAGAGTAGAAGAACAGCTAAATAAAATGCCGCAAAAATAATATAGTTTTTATTTCCCCATACTAATAATTTGACTAGTGGTTGCATAGGGTGGTTTCTAGGTAATGGGTGAACACATAAAGGTTGATGAAATTAAGAAGTTTCTTGAAGAGAAGATTCAAGAACTTAAGAAAGAAAAGGAGGTTCTTGAACTAATACTTAGCTTATTAGAGTCCGGTATGATAGGTCCCCATAGCCCTATAAAAGCTGAGCCTAGGCCTGGAGAGAAAATAGTGCCTCTAAGAAGCTCTGATGGAACATTATTAGCCGAAATGTATGTTGGAAAAACTGAGATGAGAATAGTACCTTTTACCGAACTTTCAGTAGATGTTCCTCCGTTCAGACAGTTCTTCATAGCAAGAGTTCTTGAAGGTATTAAAAAGAAGGATTTAGACCGTATAGAGAGAGGTCAGCTTGACCCTTCAAAAGCTTTTGACTACGAAATTATAGTTGATAGGAAGATAATCAAGGAAATTAGGCTTAAAAACATATTTGATGAGCGTAGGAGAATGGATATTAAAAGCTCTATTAAATGGACTTTAGAGAAAATGTTCGAGAAAACTAAGAAGAAAAGGTCTAGTCTAAGAAGCTAATAGCGCTTTCAATACTGTCTATGTAAGCTTCACCAATAACGCTTACGAACCATGCTTTTCTGAAGTTATACTCATTTATACCCCAATATTCAAACCATTTAAGAAGCCCGTCTCTGGCATCATTGAATTCTACGGTGTTAGCTTTTCCCGTATAGTATTTTCCAGCAGGATCTATTATCGCTATTGTTCCGCACCTATGTCTTACTATTAGGGCTGCATGTCCTCCACCATTCCATAGTACTTGGAAAACGTATACTTCGTAATCCTTATTTTCTCCTAAATAGTTTTGAATAATGCTCGCAGCTAAGTACGCCATATCTTCGCAGTCTCCTTCTCCTCGTTCTATGGTTTCCAAAGGCGTTTGATATACTTCAGTAATCCAATCTACTTCTACAGTTATGTTGTAGGTAGCGTCTTCTACGCTAACATTTACCTCCTTAATAACAGGGTATATTGAGTCCTTAGAGTATTTAATGGTTCTTACTACATATGAGAACGCTTGGTAAAGGTCTTTCCCTAGGGTTTTCTCGTTGAACTTATGTCCAATAATATTTTTAACAACGTCTTCTACTTCATTAGGTCTAATAAAGTTCTTTCCCCCATGAACTCTCTCATTTATTTTACTAGCTAACTCCATGAGCTTGTCGCGGAAGGCTACTGTTGATAGGGTCTTAATTACTGATATTTCATGTTCATACTTCTTAATTACTTCTACAGTTTCGCTATATTTTTCAGCTAATTTAGTGTAGTTTTGGAGAACCTTCTCATACTCCTCCTTAACTATTCTTAATTCCCTATTTTCCTCCATGAGGACCTCATTTTTGCTTCTCAGTTTCATGTTTTCGAGATATGTTATGCAGTAGAGTATTGAAAAGACGATTATTTTCTCCAATAAACCACACCTCTAAAAGGTTAAGAAACCCTCAGCGTAACTCGTGATCAATCATTAACTCAGACTTGCCGGGTAATCATCACAGGGTTCTAAACTATTGTACCCTAAGCGTTTAAGTTTATTCTCCACCTAACATATATTTAGGGGAATAATTGTGTCTGCGGTTAAAGGGGATTTAGAGTTTAAAGCACTAACCGACATATTTGAGAAGCTTGAATTAACGACGAAACGTACTGAAATGACTGCTCTACTTGTTCAGTTGTTTAGAAAAACACCTGCTGAAGTTATTGATAAAGTTGTTTACTTAATGCAGGGTAAACTCTACCCAGACTGGATGGGAATGCCTGAGCTAGGTATTGGCGAGAGACTTATAATTAGAGCAATATCTATGGCTACTGGTTTCTCAGATGGTGTTGTTGAGAAGGAGTTTAAGAGGCTTGGAGATTTAGGTAAAGCTGCTGAAATATTAAAGTCTAAGAAGAGGCAGGCAGCTTTAACAGCGTTCTTCGGCATACAGGTTGTTAAGCCTTTAACGGTAACTAGAGTGTATACAACACTAGATAAGATAGCTAAGACGACGGGTCCGGGGTCAATAGATTTAAAAGTGAAGCTTCTTGGAGGACTACTTCAAGATGCTACAGCTAAGGAGGCAAAGTACCTGGTTAGAATTGTTGAGGGTAGGTTGAGATTAGGTGTTGCTGAAGCAACTATGATGGATGCTTTAGCAATAGTTTACGGTAAAACAAAGCTGGCTAGACCGGTTATTGAGAGAGCGTATAACCTATGTAGTGATTTAGGTTATGTTGCAAGGCTTCTAGCTGAGAAAGGTATTGAAGCTTTAAAGACAATGGCCGTTACTGTTGGTAGACCTATTAGACCGATGCTTGCTGAAAGACTTAGTTCTCCAAGGGAAATACTTATGAAAACTGGGGGTAAGGTTCTTGCGGAATTTAAGTATGATGGTGAGAGAGCTCAAATACATAAGAAGGGAGATAAAATATGGATTTTCTCTAGAAGACTAGAAAACATAACCCACCAGTATCCTGATGTTCAAGACTATGCTAGGAATTACATTAAAGCAAACGAAGCTATTGTTGAAGGAGAAATAGTGTGCATAGACCCAGACACTGGTGAACTAAGGCCATTCCAGGAACTTATGAGGAGAAGGAGAAAACACGATATTCATACCGCTATGAAGGAGTATCCTGTTTCAGTATTCCTATTTGATTTACTGTACGCTGATGGCGTGGATTACACTCAAAAGCCAATTATTGAGAGAAGAGAGAAACTTAAGAGTATTATTGATGAAACTGACAGGTTCAGACTTGCTGAAGCAATAATCACGGATAACCCTGATGAAATAGAGGAGTTCTTCCTGAAAGCCATAGAGAGCGGTTGTGAGGGTATAGTAGCTAAAGCACTACATCAGAACGCAATATATCAGGCGGGGGCAAGAGGTTGGTTGTGGATTAAGTATAAGAGAGATTATAAGAGCGAAATGATGGACACAGTAGATCTTGTAGCTGTTGGAGCATTCTACGGTAGAGGTAGAAGAGCTGGAACTTATGGTGCATTACTTATGGCAGCATACGATCCTGAAGCAGACGTGTTTAGAACAGTATGTAAAGTAGGTAGTGGTTTCACAGATGAGGATTTAGAGAAGCTTCCCGAAATGTTCAAGGACTTAATAATAGACCATAAGCATCCTCGTGTAGATTCCAAAATGGAAGCTGACGTATGGTTTGTTCCGCAGATAGTTGCTGAAATAATAGGTGCCGAAATAACGTTATCACCAATACATACATGCTACTGGGGTAAGATGAAGCCAGGAGCAGGGTTAGCCATTAGATTCCCAAGATTCATAAGGTGGAGACCTGATAAAGGACCAGAAGATGCTACTACAGTCCATGAAATAGCTGAAATGTATAAGAAGCAGCTTAGGAGAGTAGAAGAAGCAAAAATGCCTTAACATAAACTAGGCTAATAACCTAATTTAGCATAAACAATATGTATGTTGTTTACTAGGTAGTTTCTACCATAGGTGAAAGACTATTGTTCGTAGTAATGTTAGGAACCGCGGGTTCAGGGAAAACAAGCTTAACTAAATACTATAGTGAATGGTTGAAGAAGCAAGGTTACAATGTAGGTATTGTAAATCTTGATCCCGGAGCTAAAGTAATACCCTACAAACCCGACTTCGATGTTAGAAAACTTTTCACAGTTGAAGAGCTAATGGCGAAGTATGGTTTAGGACCTAATGGAGCATTCATGAAAGCAAGCGATATGATTCTAGAATACTCAGACAAAACACTTAGCCATGAAGTCTTCAAGAGAAGATATGATTTCGTGATAATAGATACTCCCGGGCAAATGGAGGTAGCGGCCACTACTTTATCTCTAAACTTAAGGAGCTAGGCCCTACAGTTGGAGTTTTCATCGTTGATGGTGAAACAATGTCAACACCTATAGACCTTGTAGTTGCATGGACAACATCAATACTCATCCAGCTAAGACTAGATATAACTGTTGTTGATATAACTGTTGTTCCGATAGTCAATAAGGCAGATCTTATTAAAGACCGTGAAACAGTAAAGCTCATAGTAGAAGACACTGATGCGTTTAAAGAGTTAGTTATGAAGAGTTACAGACATAGTTAGGGAGTTTAGCCAGTCATTAAGGCCAGTAATAGTTTCAGCAAAAACAGGTGAAGGAATAGAGGAACTACACTACCTAGTCCACGAAGCATTCTGCGTTTGCGGAGATCTTACTTAGCCATAATTGGTAGTGATTATTTTTCATTTTTCAAGTTCCTAGGTACATTAAATGCTCTGATTATTCTTTAATCAATCTTGACCATGCTAGGGACCGTATAATTAGTAGACTTAAGTCTGAGCATAGAACAGGAGCCATGTTGCCTGAACTAGGTGTATTAATATGTTAGGAATCTATGTTCGGTGAGAAACTATGCAGCATTTGCTGAACAATCCTAGGACGTATATTTCATCGGGGTCTACGCCTTTAAGTATTAGTTTTTTAATAGCCTTTTCCATGATGTTACGTTTAACGAGGAAGAACATATTTTCATTGATGCATGAGGAAGCTTGGGCATATTTTTTCGATATTTCACTAAAAAACCTTACTTTACAATGTTCACGTGAATAGTATTGTGAAAGTTCAGTGAAGCTCAACGAAATTTCCTTTTCCATTTTTGACAAAGGTACGTTATTTATAGCTTCTTTAAAAACAGCTATGAGAACTACCTCGTTATTATTGCACTTATTTACGGCGATACCAGGGGGGTTAACTACTAGTGCCCCCTCAATGCTAAATAGCTGTATGAATGGGTCCTTATTGCTTATATTCTTCTTTCCTAAAAGAATATTTTCCATAAACTTCATTGCTGTCTTGAGTAGCGGGGGTTTCTCTAATTCCACGTAAGCATATATTTTTCTCTTACCATAGGAAAGAGTAAATATATTCTCTTTGCATGGAATTTCCTTTGAACTATCGATGACAACTAATTAGGTGTTTTTTCGCAAAATATTACTGCTTCAAACCTATAAACTTTAACATCACTTATTAGCCAGGAATCAGGGGGTAAACCTGCTTTCATACATGTTTCTGCAAGAAATGTTTCAGTATCCCACTTATATTCAACAGGAACTTGTGGTAGTAGGAGTCCTTTAAACCACCCATATTCTACAATTAATCCGTCTCTACCGATAACAATGTGTTTAGGTAGTTCCTTTCTACTACTAACCTTAATTTCTTCAGGTTTAGACAAAATAGAGACTTCGAAAACAACATCGTCTAATTCATGGTATTTCATCGGTGGGAACCGAGGGTCTTCAACAGCAGCTGATATTGCCGAATCTATTAATGCCTCAATTAATGGCTTAATAGGGTAAGGGTACCCTATGCACCCTCGTAGCTCTTTAATTGCTTTTATACCTACTTGTTTTAAGCACTCTATAGTTACAAATACGCCTAGTTTTTCATAGTATTTTGAAGGTAAATTCTTAGGGGTAGTTATTTTAATTCCAGCTTTAAGATATGTTTCAACAGTTCTTCTAGCAAGACTTACAAGGTACTTCCCATCTTCCAACGTGAATTCACTTAGTGAAACCACTTTCCCCACGCTCGTAAGTTATTCTTTCCCTAACCTCACTTAATATTTTATTCATAGTTGTCCAGTGCTTACCTTTCCAATACACTTTACCGCAGGAAGTACATACCCACCTTATTTAACACCTCTTCTTTCGAAGCCCTAACTAAGATACCATTGCATATGGGGCATCTTGAATTATCAGGGTTTAGTTCAAGGTTTATTTTCAGTTTTAAAGCTAATAAGGCCAATTTTCCTTGAATAGTTTCATTTTCTAAATATATGGATTTTAATTTGCGTTTTTGAGCTTTCCTATGGAGGCTTAAATCCCTGGTTAATATTATTCTGGAATCTTTAGAAGCTAGTTCTAATATTTCTTTGTCACTATAGTCTCTGGAATATAGTGTGTCGTATCCTAGCATTCTAAGCCATCTAGCTAAGCTTCCAAGCATTGTGTCTGCTATGAACTTTAGCTTTTTCGACATTGTACGAGATACACCGTTAATCTAGTCTTATCTTTTTAAAGCTAGAGCATACATAACGTCTCTCTCAGTAAGTATTCCTACAAGCCTATTACCTTCTACAGCAAGCACGGAGCCTACCTTATGTTTTATCATTTCATTTACCGCTTCACCTATATCTACATCTGGATTTACAGTTACGATTTTACTTATAATTGCAGCCGTTACTGGAGCACTTAAAGCTTCTTCAACACTTCCTGAGATAACGTATTCGAAAACCTTGCTTGACCCTAAAAATCTTACTATGCTTCTAGCTGTTATCATTCCTTTAACATAGCCTTTATCGTCCACTATAGGTAATCTTCTAAAACCCATCTTAACTATTGTTTTAGCTGCCTCCTTTATTGAGGAGTCTTGAGGAATCGTAATAACGTTTTTCGTCATGAACTCCGAAACTTTGATACCCAAAGTTTTCTCTCGTAAATGATTTACAATATCTCTTTCTGTTACAATACCATATACCTTCATTGTTTCTTCATCAACTACGGGTACAGCACCTACACCGTATTTTACCATTAACTCTATAACATATGTTAAGTCATCAATTGTAGTAGCATATATGGGGTTTTTACTCATAATTGACTTTATGGGCTCTGTTAATGCTCTATATATGTTACCGTTGTGCCTGTTTAACACTATGTTATAGTATTCTCCACCACCAAAGTAGTTAACAATATCTGTTGCTGCTAGCATTCCCTTAAGAACTCCTGTAGCTGTTGTTACAGGTAATCTCCTATAGCCTTTAACAGTCATTACCTTAATGGCTTCACCTACAGGTTTAATGTGGGTGATTGTTACTACAGGTCTTTTAGCTATTATCGATAACTCGCTGGGTTTTTCATAAACCCTAGAAGAGAAGTTAGGCTTGCCATCGCTTCTTATATATCTTAAACCTTCAGGTCTAATACGTTTAGGAGGTACGAACGTATGTCTCATAGTTTTCTAAACCTCTTAACTACATGTACTTCATGTATGCTCTTACTACATCCTCTCTATCGACTATGCCTATAAGTTCGTTCTTCTCATTAACCACAACAACTCTTCCTATATCTTTTTCGACCATAATCTTAGCCACATCTCTAAGTGGAGTATTAGGTGTTACCTTGTACACTGCTGTGCTCATTATTTCCCGCGCTCTTACCCTCCTATATCCTTTTGACCTTTCAGATTCTAGGAGTATTCTTGACATACCGAATTTGAGAATATCGTATTCTGTTACTATTCCTACAACTCTCCTTCTATCATCCACTACGGGTAATCCCGAAAACCTGTACTTGAGCATTTTATGAAGAATTACTGAAACCTCATCGTCACTACTTACAGTTATAACATCTGTGGTCATGAACTCCTTTATTGGCACATTGTTTACTGGAATATCTTCATTGTAAAACTTCTTAATCACATTTTCTAATCCAAATATTCCTATGAACTTACCGTCTTCTGAAATCACAGGCGCGTACCATACATCGGCTTCTAACATTTCTTTAACTGCTTTTTTCAAGCTAAAACTGGGCTTAAGCGCGATTTTGGGCTCTTCCATGATATCTCTTACGAGGAGATTAGATTTAGATGAGGTTATGGTTAAAATACTTATCCTAGTAATGATTCCTACAAGTTTTTCATCCTCAACTACGGGGAGTGTTCTTAACTTAAAATCTCTGAGAATAGCTCTAGCTTTTGTCGCCAAATCTGTTGGAGAAATAGTTGGAACATTGGTTTTAACATACTCCATAATATTCAAGCTACGCATCCTCAACATATAATATGTTTGCGGTGTTAGATAAAGAAACTCGTTAAGACCTTAGGCTAAAGACTAAATTCCTCCTTTCCTCACAATCATTAACTCTATATATTCAGGTGCAACTGTTAAAATGTCTCTATCAGATACTACACCTATAAGGCCATTAACGTCAATTACAGGTAAATGCCTAATATCTTTCCGAGACATTAACTTAGCTGCTTCTAAAATAGGTGTGTTAGGACCTACGTATACTAGCGGCGAAGACATTATATCCTTAACCCTAGTTCTTAACGGATCTTTCGCCTTAGCTAAAACTTTCTCTACTAAATCACGCCTAGTAACTATCCCTACGGGTTTACCATCATTATTAACTACTATTACACAGCCTATTTTGTTTTCAGCCATTATTTTAGCTGCTCTTATAACGGATTCTTCAAGGCTTACGGTTATAGGTGGGCTACTCATTATTTCCTTTATTGTAATTTCTTCGCTCATAGATTGCACCAGAAAATTTTCAGCTATTCACGTATCTACTCTCATATGTTAATAACTATTTTTCCTATAACGGAAGGACCCGGTATCCTTAAAGCTAACTCTTCTACAGATATAGATTTAATAAGAGGTTTCAGTTTCTCAGGAACTCTCTTAACGAACTCCTCCTTTATAATCTTAGCTAGGCTATGTGGGCTTATATGGCCCGGAGCTAAAGTAACGTAGGCTATGCTTTTATTTTTAACATGCTCTTCAGACCCCACTATAATTCTCAACCAACTATTTACCTTTTCTAACCCTAAAGCTAGCGTAAGAGGAGTATTTCTAATATAGTTACGTTTACCGTAAACCATGAATGCTCCTTTAGGAAGATACTCTCCAGAAGGTGGTTTCTTAGAAACCTGCCTGCCCCAAACCCAATAAACGTCAATTGCTCCTAAACCTTCTTTCCAAGCTTTAGAATAGGCCGCTGCAATTATGGCTGCTTCTCTTAATGCTTTCTCGGAAACCGTACCTTTAGCTTTAATTACTACTACAGGTGCTCCATGTATTTCAGCATGCATAAATATGTCATCGGGCTTCATGTATTTCTTAACTATGCTCTCATTTTGATCAGCATTACGTCCTCCTATGATTAAGTAGTTTTCCTCTACTACCCAATGGTACTTCTCATACCATTCTTTCCTCCTTATTTTAGCTTTTTCCTCGGCTTCGAGGAGTTTTGTTTCATATTTTAACTCCTCAATTTTCCTGTGAAGTTCCTCAATTTTCTCATTAATTCTACTTATTTTCCTCTCCAGCTCCCTTGCTTTCTCAAATTTTGAAGAAGCATTTTCATAAGCATTCTTTCTGAGATCCACAAATACTTTCTTACCATTAATTTGCAATATTATGGTGCCATTTTTCCTATTAAAACTTAGGATCTTAATACCTATTTGCTTTATTTTTTCAGAACATATTTTAACAGCTCCTTCGCCCTTCCTCCTAATTTCCCTGCTTCTAAAACACTCTATTACCCTATTTAGTAGCTCTCTGTTTCTAAGAATTAATTCACTAGCTTGCCTTAACTCCATGGCTTTGCTACGATATTCTTCTCTTAGCTTTTTTGCTTCTTCAAGAGCATGCTCTATTTTCCTTAACTCTTTTTCCTTTAACCTAATAGCTTCTATGGCTTTCTCTTCTCTTAGCTTCTCCGAGAAGAAGAAGTCTAGGGCTTCGTTGAAATTATCGAATGTTTTTAAGGTGAAACCTTTCACAAGTAGATGTTTTGGTTCGAAAGGAAGCACTGTAACTGCTTTCTCTTCTTCTAGAACCACGTAGCCTATGTTATTCTCGCTTTCTTGAATAATGTCTTTTACTGTATTTATTATTTTACTAAAGAACTCCAAAGGGAGTTGCTTGGGGGAAGTGTTTTTATCTATCCCTGCTCTAAAACATGTTTCCTCAGCTACTTCACCGGGTAATCCTAAACCTCTAACCAGTCCTTGTATGATCTTCTCGTATTTAGAAGTAGCATTCTTTACTTCTTCAGGAGAAGCTTCTAAAACATTTATTCCTAAGGTCGGTGGTAGCTTGTACTCCCTACCTCTTCTAATAACCCTGTCTTTAAGTTCTAATGTTCTAGTAGTGTGTAGTATTTTGTTATTTTCATCTGTTAAAACTATTACTCCACGTGGTAGTAGTTCTACATATATGAAATATTTTTGTTTAGATGATGTTACGGTTATTTTAACTACTCTTTCCCAATCTAGGATCTCGAGTTTTTCTATAATAGATCTTCTCAGTAACTTCCTTAGAGCAAAGCATAGAGGAGATATTTTATGTTCTTTAGGGATACTATACTTTGTTAAATGAATTCTCTTACCTGCCTCCATTAGTAACATAGGATTATAGCTTAAATGCTTACAGTAAAGTTTGAGAAGTAAAACGTTTTCATATGGGTGATAAATGTTGTTTATGTAGCATTTTTCAATTAAAGAGCCTGAGGCTTTCACCCAGGCATAAATGTCAACTATGCTCATAGACTTCTTCATTAAGGTTCAAACCTCATTATTTCATTAACGACTATACCTTTCTGAAGATACTTAAGTAGCTTCTCATTAACTAAAGGTTTTCCGTTAACCACAGGATATTTGTATGGTAAATATATTTCATGACATATTGAGCCTATTTTACGAGTAATTTTTAAGCCGTAAACGTATTTAAGGTCTTTAAGTTTTACTCCTTGAGACATCTTGTATGCCACATAGATAGAACCGTCTGTTGTTAGTTGTTCTTTACCCAGGTTTCTGACGATAACGTTTTTTAAAGGCATTATATGTTTGGTTATGTACTTGTATGTTCTCCCTCTAGGTGGGTGATCACCTAATATTCCTCCTATGACGACTATGGTTTTGTCTGTAAAATCTTCTGGTTTTAATTGTTCTTCAGCTTTTAAATCAAGAACTATTACTCTATAGTTTTTGAACTCCGTTTTAACTAAGTCTTTTATGCTTTTAGACGATGTGTTAGCTATTTTTCTTAGCTTCTTTTCCTCGAATTTGTTCTTCACATTCGTTATTAGCAGGTTATTTTTTCCTACAATTTTAGATGAGTTTTCGTACTCGAAAAATACCCATGGAGATGGCTTTTCCATATGCTCTATTACGAATAACACTTTACGCAAAGCTTTCGAACCCGCTATGCTTCATGTTTTTACAGGCAATTTACTTTCTAAACCTAGAATATAATATTGCTACTAAATATGCTGTTGAAGCTAAAATACCTATTGTCCCGCTTGCAGGCATATTTACGGTAAACGATAAAGCTAATCCTGCTATACCTGAAGATAAAGCAATAGCTAATGTAATTAGGGGTATTTGATACATTCTCTTAGCTATCTCGTTGGCAGCTGCAGCGGGAGCTATGAGGAATGCGTAAACTAAGATTGCTCCTAGAGCTTTTGTTGTAACTATTACACCTATGGCTGCTAACAGTATGCCTAGGTAGTGGTAGAACTTAACCTTTATACCTAAAACTTCAGCGCTCTCCATATCGAATGCTATGTAAATAAGTTCCCTACGGAATAGTATGTAGAAGAACCCTACTAGTATAGCCATTGAACCTAGGAATAGTAAGTCATCTACTGTTAGCAACAATATGTCACCGACAAGATAGCCCCATACTTTAGGCATATCCTCCGATCTAATATAGCCTAGGAAAACAACGGCTAAGGACATGCTCATAGCTAAGGAGACGCCTATAGCAGCTTCCATTTGCTCTCTTGAACCACGAAGCCCAGCATATGCTGTTATTAACGCACTTACTACACCGAACAAGAAAGCTCCATATAGTGGATCAAACCATAGGAACCCTAAGGTTTGTAAGAGAACACCGAAAGCTGCACCGCCAAGGGCTGCATGAGCTACTTCTGCTGAGAGAAAAGTGATACCTCTACTAGTTAGTATATGGCCTATAGCTGCTGATACAAAAGAGGCTATTACTACGCCTATAAGTGCTCTTGCTATGAATGATAGCTCGGCCGGGAAAATCATAGCATCACCTATGAACATCACCTATTATTGCAAAACATACCCTACCATACGAGAACACCCTAATTCTACCTCCATAAACTTTCGAAAGAACATCTTCTCTCAAAACTTCCTCAGGCTTACCTATAGCATGTATTTTCTTGAATAGAAGAGCTACTCTATCAACGTACTCAGCTACGGGGTTAATATCATGAGTAACCATTAGAATACTTACTCTATGTTTCCTATTTAGTTCATGGAGAAATGCTGCAATTTCAGCTTGACTTCTAACATCAATTCCCGTTAAAGGCTCATCCAAGAGGAGGAGCTTAGGCTTACTAACAAGAGCTCTTGCGATAAGAACTCTTCTCTGCTGGCCTCCGGAAAGTTCAAGAAAATCTCTATCCCATAACTCCTCAAGACCAACTATTTTAAGAGCCTCCATAGCGGTGCTAACATCCCTTTCTGAGGGTATTCTTGGAGGAATTTTTCTAGCTAAAACACCCATAAGAACAACTTCTTCAACAGTAAGTCTAACAGCTTTTGAAAGAGTAACTTTTTGAGGAACATAGCCTATTAAATGTTTAACCTTCTCTTCTTCAATAAACACATTGTAGCCATAAACTTTAATCTTACCTTTAACAGGCTTTACCATGCCCAGAATAGCTCTTAGAAGAGTAGTTTTACCTGCACCATTAGGACCCATAACTGCTAAAAACTCTCCATCGTATAGCCTTAAGTTTACATCTTCAAGAGCAACAATATTATTATACGTAACTGTTAAATCTTCTACTTCAACAGCGTACTTCATCACAGCTTAAATCACCTATACTTGCTTCTAACGTACAGTAAATAGCTTTCAACAACAATCACAATAACTAATGAGGCTACTAGAGCATATATTGCTGTAGGTAATATTGTTCTACTCTGTACAGCAGACTTACCCATGGTAGTGCTTGAAAAAGCCCCAATAATAACACCTATATTGTACATAAGTAAATCGGAATATGTAAGATCCTTAGAACCTATTATCTTAACATATGCTGTTGGGGTTTTTGTTTCCCGCGATAAATCCTCTATAAACTTACCTACGTTGAGCATTCTAGAAACATCGGAAGCCATAATTATTTTTGCATAGCCTTTTTCAAGCTTGCTTTTTATCTCAGATAATTCAGCCCCGCTGGCAAAAACTCCTTCGCCCTTACTAAGCATACCTGCAATTGTAAACCCCATAGTGTATGCTACATACTGTTCTCCTGGAAAAGTTATTATTACACTCATGTTCTTTACGCCATAGAACTCAGTGATTTTCGTAATGTATTGTTTAATCCTCCTTACTTTGTCTTTGAATTCTTCTAATTTCTTAAGGTATTTTTCAGCATTTACGGGATCTATTTCTATAAGCTTATCTACGACAGCTTTAGCTATGGCTAGTGCATTATCCGGGTATAGCCAGTAAGCATGTAGATTTCTCCTACCATCAGGTAGTTTCAGTATTTCTAACTTGTATTTTCCAAAATAATTTTTCTCATCTATTTGAAGTACTGGTATTTCCGGAAGTAAGTTAGCAAGTTTTTTCTCGAAAACTAAGTGACCAGTAAAAACAAAGAGATCAGCTTTCCTTGCTTCTTCTAATGTTTCAGGGGAAACTTGGTAATTATGGGGTTCTGCTCCTTCAGGAATTAGAGTTACTATTTCAATGTTATCTAGGGATAAATCCCTAATTATAGCTGCTAATGAATCAACAGAAACCATTACCACTACTTTACGCTCCTGTGCTTCTAAAATACCTGTCAAAGACAGCATAACTAGTAAAACGAGGATCAGCGTAAGTGTAGACTTGAACATACTGTACACCGAATTAGGTAGTACCTAATTCTATTTTGAGCTAAAACCCTATTTTAGGGTATCTCTTTTCCGTGAGGGCAACATTTGGGCATGCCAAGGTTTACATATAATACATTGACATATTTCGTCTAAGGGCAGTCTTGTTGAGCTAAAGAAAAGGATTTCAAGAATCCTATGCTTTCTTAAAATTTTCCTAACAGTTTTTATACCACTGTCAGTCAGTTTTACACCTCTTCTTTTAACGAAATCTACCAGGCCTTTATTGTGAAGTTTCTCTAGTGCTTCAACAGCTGTTGGTGGGGCTACGTTTAATGCTTTAGCTATCTGTGTTGTACCTACTCTTTTTTCGCCATAAGCTTCTACTTCGTAAAGATATGTCAAGTATTTCCGTTCACCTCTAGTAACCTTAACAGTCATTACTTGTCTCCTCTATGAGTTATTTTTCTCAAGTATTAGCTTAAAACATTTCGGTAGTGCCTAATTCTTTTCATATTTTCTTATTTAAGAATATAGCCTTGAGTAGAATATTTAGGTAGCATTGAGATTATATTTCGATTGTGAGTAGCCGTGGCTAAGGTTATTGTTTACGAAGAACCAAGTCTAGAAGAAGCTAAGAAAATAGTAAAAAATGCTCTTTCTAGGAAGAAAAATATTTACATCTTAGCAAATTGTAGTGTAGATTATTTCGGAAGATCTTCATCTCATTTAGAATTCGGCGAAAGATTAATAATAATTAAGTCAGATGGCGCTCTTCTAATTCATAGACCTGTAGGTCATTCACCTGTAAATTGGCAGCCGGAAACATCATATATTGATGTAAGTTACGATAGTGAAGAAGAAGTTTTAGTAATGAAAGCTTTGAGGACAAGGCCTAGAGAAGTAGTTGCTATAAAATTAGACAACATATTCCTCATTGTTGAAGCTGAACTTTACGATTCTGGAGCTTTTTACATGCACATTTCTGAAAAAGAAATTAGAGACATTCTTGCAACTAACCCTGAAATTTTAGGTGAAAAACTTACGACAATAGATGTTGAGAAGAAAGTTGAACCAGGATTCATCGATCTCTATTTAAAAGATAAAAAAGGTAACGTAGTTGTTGTGGAAATTAAAAGGTTAACTGCAAGAGTTGATGCTGTGAGACAATTGAAAAAATACATAAATTCGCTGAAAAGCCATATGCGAACGGAAAAAATTAGAGGAATAATAGTTGCTCCATCCATAACTAAGAAAGCACAGGAACTGCTACTGAAGGAGAAATTAGAGTTTAAACAAATAAATATTGAGGCTTTATCGAAGTATGTTGGTAAAACAGAGAAGAGAAGTTTGTTCGATTACCTCAAATAGTTTTCGCCATAAAAAGGAGGTTATGAGAAAGTACAATATAACCTCTAGAAACTATGATGAATTATATGGCGAAGAACAGAGGAGTAAGTATAAGTTAGCTTTCATGAGAATTAAACATTTAAAAGGTATTGTTCTGGATGCTGGTTGCGGTACAGCCTTATTATATAGGTTTTTAAGCAAGAAAGCCTTAAGAAAATTAAAACTATATGTTGGTGTAGACTTAAGTAATGGTATGTTATGGAAAGCTAAAGACAAAGTATTCAGGGAAAATATATCTGCGGAGCTCATTAGAGCCGATGTTGATTTCCTACCTTTCCGTGCTAAGGTTTTCGATGCAGTATTTGCTTTTACTCTTCTCCAGAACATGCCTGAACCTAACGTAACATGCCGAGAACTCTTTAGAGTGATTAAAGACCATGGCATGCTAGTTTTTTCTATACCGAGAAATGTAAACGTAAACGTGGATTTACGAGGAGAAATATTAGAAGATGGTAATGTAAAAGACATAATATTTCTCCTTAAATTAAACAATAAACCTAACACCTAAACTTTTAAATACCTCGATTAAATTGGATTTTCAAGTAGATACTAGAAACTTTACGGGATCGTTTTTTAGGAGGTTTAGAATGAAAGCGCTCGATAGTCCACTAAAATACCTGAGAAATGCTATTAACAACACAATATTGGTAAGGTTAAAAGACGGCTCTGAATACGTTGGAAGACTTGAACAGTGCGATAACACTATGAATTTACTGTTAAGCGACTGTGTTGAGGTAAGAGAAGGCTCTCAACACCCAATAGCTAAATATGGTAAAGTTCTTGTGAGAGGAAGTAATATTCTATTCATAAGTACCGACTATAAGCCTGAGTAATGCATTTCGGCGCCGTTTTCCATATAGGAAACTATTTTGCTAAATATTACTGTCAGTAATACTTCTATTTAGAAGCTGTACTAAAGTTTTTTATAATGCTGGAATTTACATTAATGCGGGGTTTAGAATGAAAAATATTTTCGTAGAGTATGAAAGAAGGAAAGCTACTTCAGAATTGGCTGTTGAGTTTGTTGAGAGAAAAGGCTTAGGGCATCCCGACTACATTGCTGATGCTTCTTCTGAGGAATCTAGCCGTAAACTTTCAAAGTACTACCTCGATAGATTCGGCATTATCTTACACCATAACTTAGATAAGACACTTCTCGTAGGAGGCCAAGCTAACCCCGTTTTTGGGGGAGGAGAACTGTTACACCCCATATACATAATAGTTTCTGGTAGAGCAACAACAGAAGTCATTAAAGAAGGAAGTATAGAGCCCATACCTGTAGGTAGAATAGTTGTTGAAGCTGTTAAGGAATGGATTAAAAAGAACTTCAGATTCCTAGATCCTGAAAAACATGTTATTGTTGACTACAGGATTGGTAAAGGTTCAGTGGATTTAGTGAAAATATTTGAGCTTGGAAAGAAGGTCCCTCTTGCAAACGATACTTCAGTAGGTGTAGCTTTTGCCCCATTAACCCCGCTAGAAAACCTTGTTTTAAACGTTGAAAAACACTTGAATTCTAAAGAGTTTAAGAAGAAAATACCTGAGGTCGGAGAAGACATTAAAGTAATGGGGCTACGTAAAGGTAAGGATATGGAGTTAACCATTGCAGCAGCAATGATATCCCATTTAATACCTAATCTTGACCATTACTTATCAGTTAAAGAGCAAGTAATTAATGAAGTACATGATTTAGCTTCGAAACTCGTACCGGACTTTAACGTTAAAGTTTACCTTAACACCGCGGACAGGCCCGAGAAAGGCATAGTCTACTTAACAGTTACAGGAACGTCTGCGGAACATGGAGACGATGGAGCTACAGGTAGGGGCAATAGAATAAATGGGTTAATAACGCCAACAAGACCTATGTCCTTAGAAGCGGCTGCAGGTAAGAACCCGGTTAGCCACGTAGGCAAGATATACAATGTGCTAGCTAAGAGAATAGCAGATAAAATAGCTGGTAAAGTGCATGGAATTAAGGAGGTTTATGTTGAAATACTTAGCCAAATAGGTAGACCAATAACGGCTAAGTTAATTAATTCATGGATGGAATATAATCGTAAGGTGAAGGAAATTTCATCTAGAAATACGAGATCCTTGCCTTTCTTGACATAGAATGTCCATTTTGCTTGAACTTTGGAGTACAGTATGTCGAAATTGTGTTCCTCGATAACTACGAAGTCTCCATGGTCAACATAGTATTTTATGTTAGGCATAAGTTCATGCTTTGCTAACGCTACTTCTCTACTTGCATGTTTAAGTATGAATAGTTTCCCATGATCTCTAACTACCCTCCTACATGCAAGAAGTATTTGTCTATCCGCATTTTCACCATGGTATCCTATTACGCTCGTCCAGTAGAATATTACAGCATCAAACTCCTTAGGCTTAAATATCTTATCTATCCTTCTAGCATCGCCAACAAGAAACTTTGCTTTTACCTTCATAGACTCTGCTTTTCTACATGCATCCTTTATGAGCTCTGAGGAAATATCTAAACCAACTACTTCATAGCCTAGTTTCGCCAAGTTAATAGCTATTCTCCCATTACCGCACCCTACTTCCAAAATTTTAGAACCTTCATTTACACCATGCGCTTTAAGAACTTTGGCAACGTATTTTACTTCTTCTTCACCTTTACTCCATAAGGCTTTTAATATTTTAAGGAAGAGATGGGGTTTTCTTATGAAGAATTCTTCAACCCAGGAAATGGCTGTTAACCCCATCTTTCCATTCTGTATTTCATAATTAAATCTTCAAGCTCTAATGTTTTTCTTGCTCTAAGTTTTTCTTCTAATTCCTTCTTCCTCTTCTTAGCAACTTTAATTAAAGTGTTATTGTATAGTACTATGTTGTCAAACACCCGTATTATGTAATCTTTAATATCTTCTATTTTCAGTACAGGTATTCCTTGATTCTCTACGCCTCTAACAAATTCTTCCTCAGGCTCATGCACTACTATGGAAAGTATTTCTGCTTCTACAAGCTTAGATAAGGCTTCTTTTTGAACAAATACAGGGTTAACAACGTATATTATACTATCTTTCCCTATAGGGCCATATTCTCTTTCAGCCTTAGATATTGATGTTAATGTTAGCGTTGTTATTGGTACAGCTAATCTATAGTTATGCTTAGATATTGTAATTATTATTGACTTTAAATCGGCTATTTCCTGTTTGAGCCTTAAATTTTCTCTTTCATACTTTTTAAGTTCTTCACTCAGCCTCCTAACTTCCTCACTTAACGCTTGTATTTCCCTTACAGTTTTAACCTGTATATTTGTCTGTTTATGGTATAATTCTAGCTGCTTTTTAAGCTCAAATATTTCTTTACGTGCTTTACTAAGCTTTTCCTTCAATTGTGCTTTTTCTCTTTCCAATTTCTTAATCTCCTTCAGAAGGGCTTCACTAACCTGAGGTTGTTTAACGGTCTTTTCTTCAATTTTCTTTTCTTCAGCTCTTGTTCTTAATTCTAAAGTTAGTTTTCTAAATATTTCCTTGCTCCATTTTACTTACATAGTCTTCGATTTGTTCAAGCTTAGTTCTAAAAGATTTCCATGCATTTATTGCTGCTGCTAATGCGTCTCTTTGATGCGTATCTTCAACCTCTATAGGGCTCTCTATGTTTTCTAAATAGGTTTTTACAAGCTCTTCTTTCTCGCTTTGACTTAGAGATTGCTGTGGCGTGTAAAGTTTTGCTCTTAGAGTAGAAGTTAGCTTTTCTAAAGCCTCGGGCGGCGGGTAAACATCCGAAGCTATGATGAGTGGTTTACCGTATTTTTCTATTTCCTTAACTATGGTTGCTCTGTCAATGTTTTTGCCACTAAAAACTCTTAATACTTCACCGTCAATATCTAAAATAGCTACTCCAGTTATCATTCCCGGATCTATTCCCACAATTAAGGGCCTTTTCCTTGTGAGTATTCTTGGCTTTACATGTTCAAACTCTATTTTTCCTCTATAAATAGGTCTTATAATTACTCTAATATCATGTCCTTTCATGGGAGAGACTATGCCGTAGAGTTTTGCTCTAGGTGCATAAACTGTGAATACTGCTCCGTCAAAGCCGCTTTCGGTTTTCCTAACAACAAGATCATAGTCTATTCCATGTTCTTCAAGCACTTCCTTAATTTTCCTTACTGCTTGGAGAATTAGACCCCTAACATGTCTTCTATATCTTAATTGGCTCATACCCCCTTGGGTTAAGCTCCTACCTTTAGTAATAATGATTTTTGTTTTTTCCTCGTAAACTTTAACTTTTGAACCATACCCCTTATACGCAAGTATTGCTGCTAAGTAGGCTGTTTTTAATGGAGGAAACTTGCTATATTCAGAGATTAACTTGGCTTGCTTAGCTACTTCCCATAGTTTTGAAATTTTTTCCTCACTAACATTAACTTGTACAACCGATGTTTCCGGAGGTAACATACTTATTATTTTCACTACGTTTCTCTCATTAGCTCCTAGCTCGAAAATATTGTCAATGCTTATTATTTCAGGCTTATGTTCCCAAGCCAACCTAATTATTCTTCTTAAAGCTACATCAGAGTATTTTTCCCAAACTTCTCCATTCTTTAAGATGACCAAAGCATAGTGCGGTTCCTTAGATGACTGAGGTGAGCTGGAAGGTAGTATGTCTACACCGAATACTACGCTAGGTTTTCTACTAGATTTCCTCAATTTTACCCCTCACATATTTCAAAGCCTCTTTTACAGGTATTTCTACACGATATTTTCTCTTGAAAAACCCTATTATATATTTGACATCTCTCTCTAAGAGTATAGGAGCACTAGGATGTTCTCTCTCAACGTATTGAGGCCAATCTATTAATATTGGTCTTTCAGTACCTAGCTCCACCATAACATTGTATTCGCTTAAGTCCCCATGAACTATACCTACTATGAGGTATGCTCTCCTAACACTGTCAAGTATTGTACGTAACATGGTTTCAGGGTCTGAAGGGTTTCTATACTTTAACAGTAGAACGCCATTAATATGTTTCATAACAACAGCATGTCTGCTTCTACCTAAAGGTATAGGAACATTTACTTGAGCTTTTAAACACTCTATTAAAGCTTTAAACTCTCTTTCAGCAGAAATTGATGATCTTAGAAGCCAGGAAACCTCAGCTTCTTCAGCATATACTCTAAGCCTTTTCACTTGTCTGAAGCTTGTTCTACCTACTCTATGAAATTTAACTACTATTTTCTCGTTAGCTGGACTTAACCCTAAATATAAATCTGCTTCCTTACCAACACCTAGCTTAGGTCCAAGAGCATAAACGATGTTTCTCCTAACTAAATCTTCTAGAGCTAAGCAATCATAGCCTAAACTCGTTATCCTATACCCAGTATAATCTCCTCTATACCTTTTGACAAGCTTTAAACTGTTAAGCTTAGAAAAAACAAGTGAAACATCCTTATCTACCATTCTGCTTCTAGAAACTATAATGTCTAAGGGTACATACTCGTACTTCCTCATTAACTTCTCTATAACCCTAAGTATCTTCATGTCTCTAGGCGTTAACTGCTTAAACACGTATCCAGGATTTACTGGCATTACTTGTATACCTTAATATACCTTAACCTAGGTTCATATTTAGTATGAGTACTTTAAAAATGCTGTTAAAATAGTATTTAAGGTGATTACGTTTTAGAAGGTTTTAAAATAAGTTAAAAATTAATATATTAAATTAATATATTTCTATAACCTATGTATTGGTGAGGGTAAACAGTTGTCATTAAAAGCAGAAGGTGAAGTGAAACTAGTTATACCTAAGAACCCAGGCATATACGAAGTCGAAGACGCACTGATTGTTCGAGGTGAAGAATATGTCCAAAAGGTAGCTTCAGCTCTCTCATCAATTACAAGACTTAAAATACTAAGATATTTAAGAGAAGGTGGAATGTATGTTGGCAAGGCAGCAGAACTTATATCTCAAAGTAAAGCAAACGCTAGTGCTCAAATAAGAATACTTGAAGCTGTTAAGTTAGTTAAGTCAACTTATGAGCCTGGTAAACGCGGTGTTAAAAAGATTTCAAAAACTAATATAAGGAAAGTTCTTTTAGTATTAGATTAAGCCTATTGCCGCCTTAAGAAAACCTAGGTATGGTGGAGAAGGACTTAAAGGTCTGGACTTAAACTCTGGGTGAGCCTGGGTTCCTAGGTAAAACGTATGCTCTTTTTTACTTAACTCTACAAACTCTACTCTACCATCATAGCTTAAACCTGAAATTCTAAGACCGTGAGCAAATATTTTGTCAATGTATTTCGGATTAACCTCATACCTATGCCTATGTCTTTCATATATTGTTTCCTTGCTATAAAGACTGTATGCAAGAGTATTTTTGAAGAGATTTATTGGGTAGGCTCCTAGCCTCATGGTTCCTCCTAGTTGCTTAATTCTTGTCTGTTCCTCCATAAGGTCAATTACTGGATGTGGTGTTTTAGGATCTATTTCTGTACTGTGAGCATGTTCTAACCCTATTACGTTTCTAGCGTATTCTACGACCATTAACTGCATACCGAAACATATGCCAAGTAATGGTATATTGTTTTCTCTAGCATATTTTATAGCCATAATCTTTCCTTCAGCGCCTCTCTTACCGAAGCCTGGAAGAACTATTACACCGTTCACTTCACTTAATGCTTCTTCAACACTTATTCTTCCTTCTTCTATATCGGTAGCTTCAATCCATTTTAAGGTAGGTTTTACGGCTAAATGCGCTCCAGCATGAACTAAAGCTTCGTTTATGCTTATGTAGCTATCTTTAAGCTTAGTATATTTACCCACCATACCCACTACGACTTTCCTTTTACTATGTTTAATTCTCCCTACAAACCATTCTAGGTCTCTAAGGTTGGGTTCTCTAGGTTCAAGGTGTAATCTCTCAATAACCTTCTTACCTAATCCTTGTTTTTCAAGAATTAAGGGTACTTCGTATATCGTGCCCACAGTATAGGATGTGAAAACGGAATCTAATGGAACATTACCGTATAATGCTATTTTCCTTTTAGCTTCATCTTCAAGTGTAACTTTACACCTAGCAACTATTATGTCAGGTTGAATACCTATTCTCCTAAGCTCCTGGACACTATGTTGGACAGGTTTTGTTTTTTGCTCACCCGTAACCTCTAATATAGGGACTAAGGCTACGTGTACGAAAACTGTGTTCTGATATCCCTCTTCTATTCTCATCTGCCTTACAGCTTCTAGGAAAGGTAGTCCTTCAATATCCCCTACAGTACCTCCTATTTCAACTACAACTACATCTACCTCTTCCCGCTTAGCAACAAACCTTATTCTACTCTTAATTTCATCGGTTATGTGGGGTATTATTTGAACGCATTTACCTAAGTACTCCCCCTTTCTCTCCCTCTCAATAACCTTCAAGTACACTTGGCCCGTTGTTATGTTGTTAAATTTTGAGAGATTTATATGTAGGAATCTTTCATAATGTCCTAGATCTAAATCTGTTTCACCGCCATCTTCTGTTACGAAAACTTCTCCATGCATGTAAGGGTTCATTGTTCCAGCATCTACGTTTAAATATGGATCAATTTTTATTGCCGTAACGCTGTATCCTCTAGCTTGGAGAAGCTTACCTATAGAAGCAGTAACTATTCCTTTACCTACACTTGAAAGTACTCCTCCAGTTACGAATACGTACTTTGTCACCGGTCACCACATTGTAAAACTTACTCTAAGAATAAGTTTATAACTTTAAGTTTTCATCAAACAATTAGGGGTTTTATTGGTTAGTGTAGATGAGTTACTTAAACGTCCTAGACTCCAAGTGGCTTTAGACCTTACATCATTAGATGAAGCTTTAAAAATAGCTAAAATAGCTTGGGACAATGGCGCAGAAATTTTAGAAGCGGGAACACCCTTAATAAAGTCGGCGGGTTTGAAAGCAGTTAAGGTTCTTAGAGAAAAGTTTCCTGAAGCAATAATAGTCGCAGACATGAAAACCATGGATACAGGGTTTTTAGAAGCAAAACTAGCCCATGAAGCAGGAGCAGATATTACGACTATTCTCTCTGTAGCCAGTAATTACACTATAAACGAAGCGCTAACATATGGTAAGAAATACGGACTCCTAATAGCCGTGGACCTCATATCGCACCCTAACCCCTTAACCAGAGCAGCCGAACTAGAGAGGATGAATGTAGATATTTTGATATCTCACCTAGGTATAGATGTACAAAGGAAGTTAGGAATAACAGTAGCTGACATGGGCCAAGTAGTTAGCAAAATAAGAGAAGTGTTTAGCAGATGCCTAGCAGTAGCAGGTGGTATTCGACCGGGTAAGGTTAATAATCTTATTAAGTCTGGTGCTAACATTGTAATCGTAGGCTCGGCTATAACAAGATCTAATGAACCGCATAAGGTGGTAAGAGAAATTATTAACGAATTCAAAGACTCATAAGTGCAATTTAAATCTACAGTACTCTCATAAATTAAGGCAAGACTAATTAAATTTAAATATTTATCCTAAATATTCAAATAGTATTTGGAAGACGAGCACGACTCAAACTGAAATTGTGATGAAAGATATTTCGGCTGAGAGTTTTCAAAGTGATTTTAAAAAGAGTAATTTAAGTATTACCATTGTTCACATTATCTGCGGAGATTAATACTCATGTAATAACAATGAAATGTACGAATGTAGTATCTTGGAAAATAAAGTAAGGTCGAAACTAAGCAAACTAGTTTTTAAACTACTCTACTACAACATCCTCTCCAGACATAGCAAATAAAGGCAAAGTATAAAGTAATGGTGGTTACTATGGATATGTGGTTGCTGCTGAGGATTCTAGTCTACATCATGGGCGGAGTTTTACCCTTCATATATAATTACTACTATGTGAAGAGGAAAGTTAGAAGAGGAAAGAGCGACACTAAGAAGACTAGCGAAGAGAATAGTACGGTTGTTAGTAATTTCACATTTTCTTCAGAGCTAAGAGGTGTAAAAGCAGAGATAGAGAATACGTCAAATAATTCAATAGAACCCATAACCATAGTTTCATCTACTTCTATAGTCTCGCCGCATGCATACAATGACAGAGGTAGGGGTAGCCCACTATATGTAGTATTGCTAATAGACCATAATGTTATGAGAAATCGTTAACAATATAGAATCGAAGTTTAACAAGAAGTAAGAACCCTACATCTTAAGTACTCTTCTCGTTTAACTAAATAGTTCTAGGTGTTAATTTGAAGAAATTTAGGATTATTAGTATTTTAGGTCCAGGACTTATTTCTGCTGTATCAGGTTTAGAAATAACGAACATAGGGGTGTTTACGTACGTAGGAGCTATTTACGGTTTTAAAATACTGTGGATTATAGTATTAGCTTCAATAATCATAGCGTTATTGCAGCAGCTAGCTGTTGAAGTAGGCGTAGTTATGCGTGAAGGCGTTATAGTTAAATCGAGGAAAATATTTGGTAAACATTTAACTCTCATAATCCTCATCTCACTATTTATCGCTAATGTAGTAACCATAGCAATAAACATCATAGGTGTCTCCTTCACTTTAAACGTAGTTTCCCCGAAGTAGCCTTAGGGAGACAGTATTTTATCGACGTTTTAGCTGTGTTCGGCGCTGCTGCAGCACCATATGCGCTAATTTTTCAAACATCTAGCATTATTATGAAAGGGTTAAAGATGCATGAAATACCTGAAGAGTTCATAGACATCTCTGTAGGCTTAGTATTTACATCCCTTGCCAGTATTTCTGTTGCTGTTGTTGCTGCGGCTTATGCTCCAGAAAACACTTCAACAATTCACGATATGATATTAGCTTTAAAACCTCTTGGCATTATTGGTCCACTTCTTTTCTGCATAGGGATTTTAGCTTCTTCAACTCTCGCTATAGAGGCCATAATACTCTGTAATGCTTACATGTTCTATGAGTACTTAACAGAAACTACTAGTTTAAAAGATATTGTAGCAAGCAAACTCTATTTTAAAGTAGCTAGCTTAACAATACTTATTTCGCTGCTAATCGCTTTTGCACATGCTTTTTCGAGAAATATCTTTGGAGGAGGTTTTGCAGATTTAGTAAGAGATTCATCCATACTAATTAGTCTTACATCATGGATCCCTGCACTTTTCGTTGTACTCCTATATTGGAAAGTTAAGCCTCTAGCTTCGTCCTTTATAAAAGTAGTTTCAGCTTTAATAGTTGGTTCACTTATTGTAGTAAACGTTGTTGGCGTATTGGGCGCTCTAGGTTTAAGCTAAAATGGAAAAATTATCTTAGGAACTGTTTTTCGAAATCTCTTGCATATTTTGATGACTCTTTCACATCAACGAAAAGTTTCCTAACGTATTCTATGTCTTCAACATCCACATAGTCTCTCTTCAACACTCTAGCTCTTTCCCATGCAGGTTCCATTAGTTGTACAGCATATCTTAGCGAGGTTTCTACACCGATTTCAGTTAATTTCTCTAACGCTTCCTTTGTGAGCTTTATTTTGGTTGCCTTACTTCTTATCTTCAATATTTCTCTTATTTCATCTCTGGTATACTGTTTTGTACGGATTATTAGGAGTCTATCGAGAAGATCTAAGGGCATTCCATGGGGTGATTCCACATCTGTAGCTAGAATTATTATAGGAGCTAATTCGCTTTCCATGGCTCTCCCAAGGAATGCAAAGCATTCTATATCTAACATGTGAGCGTCATCTATGAAAAGCACTCCAGGAATTATTTCGGCTCTTCCCTCATCAACAAGCTTTTTAACCTCCTCATCCACTTCTCACTTCTCTCCTTACTTCTGGTGAGATTTCTCTTTCAGTAGGTGTTCCGAAAAATATTGAAATTATCCCTCTCCTACTAGCCATGCCCACATCTAAGTCGTGAAGTGTTACTGTGTGTACGAACTCTTTTTCTTTCAATATAGGTCCTTTAGGCATTTCAACGTAAACTTCTGTTTCAAGATCGTAATACTTAGCTTTTTCAAACCCTCTTACTTTACCTATCTTGGTTACCCTGCCTGTTCCACTATCAATCCATATTACGTCTCCTATGCTTACTCCTTTATTTAGAAGTTCTAATGTTATGTCTCTATCAACGCTGAATGTTTTTTCTTCATCCCTTGTAGCTAATGTTATTTTAGCACTGCTCGGAATTTTGTAGTATGGATTATAGGGGTGTCTTTTGAAAGCTACTTTCATGTTCTTAACTACTCCCTCATAGACTTTCCTTATCTCTCTAATTCTAACACCGATAGCTTTCCTCATAGCCTGCATTAGGACTTCGGTTTTCTTCATTTCAGCAGAGTAAACTTCCGATGCAGATAAGCTTACAAAAGGAGTATCTTCCCCAAGCTCCTTAGCTATCGCTATTGCTATAGCTGTTTTCCCTGTACCTGGTGGGCCAACCAGTAGGATGCCTCTACCAGCCATCCTTCCCTCCTTGATCATCTCCACAACAAGACCAGCGGCTTCTCTGGCTTCTATTTGCCCAACCATGCCATCAGCTGAAGGTAAAGCTTTTCCTTCAGGAGTTAACCCTAAGCCTTTAATATGGCTATGGGCTCCTATTCTTTCAAATCTTCTACCACCCGTCTCAACAATTGTAGGCATTAAACACCCCCCTGAAATAGTTCTCCAGTATAGTCTTATAATATTGGTTTGAAATCTTAAAACTTACTTAAATAACCCCAAGTAGGTAATGGGAAAAGTTTAAAGTTCTATATTGGGAGCTAAGAGTAGGGGATGATGTACCCCCTAAACCCTGATGCCCTTAGGGGTTGGGGGTTTTGATGAACCTTCAGCGGATCTGACCTCTCACATCAACGGTGCTTAGGTAATGTCAACACACACTATTGAAGCTAACGATATGAAAGAAGCGTTAGTAAGTTTAATCAGATATTTTGAGTACGAACTAGGTTCCTTAGAAAGGAAAAGCTTCAATACGAGCATTATCGAAACCTTAAACACCATCCTAAATGATGTTAAGAAAAGCCTAAATGAAATAACATACATCGGAGGCCCTATGATAAATGAATCTCTTGAAAAACTATTCAGCAAAATGCTGGAAGTTCATGACAAACTAGGTATGTTAAATGAAGAATCCACAGCCAAAGAATTCGGAGAAGTCGTAGAGTCTTTTAGGAATATTGTGAACGAATTCAAAGAAACCATAGTAAAACAGAAAATAGTCATCATAAAAAGGCGTAGAATACTCCTGTCTCTTTTAGCATTTATAGCTTTAACATTTACCGTAAATTATCACCTATTCTATTTGCTAATTGCAGGCCTAGATGTAAGTAAGATGCTGTTTATCGTTGATAACGCTATCCCCCTATTGTCTCTTGCTGCACTATTTTTAGTTCTTTTAGAAGCTTATCTTATAGTTAAACGTATAAAATACGTGGTTTTTCCATCCCTAGCTTTAACAATAATGTGCTCCTACATTGCCTACCTAACATTAACAACAGTACTTCTTCTAAACCCCTCTAGTGCATATTTACTAAAAATAACTTCACTATTAGTATTAGGTCTTTCCTCATTCTTCATGTTAATGACTTTCGGCTATAGTGCCTTAGCAACACTACCTAAAGCCAGAATAAAAGTTAAAATAGGTAGGGTAATGAAACCCGTAAAAACCCTACCAAAAGAAGTATCTGTAGAAATTAAAAGCCTATATGAAGCCTTAATTAAGATGTTTAAAGATGTTTTCGGAGACCTTGGTGAAGAAATACTAAAATATGAAATAGACCATTACATGTTTAGCGGACTAACTTTTGAGAAAGCTGTTAGAAAAGTAGCCGAAAGATTATCTATTAAGCCTACTAAACTTAAATCTGAAGAAAAGAAGAATATGGAGAAGGGTTAAAGATGGCAGCTCCAGGCAGGTCTAAAGAATTAAAAATAATTACTAGACCTGCAATAACAATAGCGGATATAGTAAATGATGTAAGAAAAATAGCACTACTACAAACCATAAAGTCTTTCGGCGAAATAACCGAGAAAGCGCTAATATATTTAGTTAAGAACATTCAAGATAAGAATGTTAATTTAGGGTATAGATTCTTCGAAATTGCGGGTTCACTTTCATCTAAAGAGCTTAAAGAGGACATCATAGCGCTGCTTTACCTAGGTCTTCTAGAAACTAATCCTAGAAATAAAAAATTAAGAGTAACATCGGAGGGTTTAGAGTTCTTAGAAAACCACGTTAGTAGGCTAGGTGAAAATGCTGAAAAAATTCCTCAACTAGTGGAAGAGCTTAGATCAAAAATAATTCCAATAGATGCAGAGCAGGAACTAAGCTTTAAATTACTAAAGATCTCTAGAAGGAGACGTAGAAGATAATATTCAAAATGTTAATACATGTTTTAATAAGTCTTCTTTGCTTTTAAGTTCCTTTACATTTAAAATTATTATTGAAGCGTATTTGTTAAAATAGGGGTAGCCTTTCCTCGAAAATATGGTTAGGACCAAGCCATTATGGTTTATTTTAAAACCATTACATGGTTCATGGCTTCTTATGATTCCTATAAAATTATTTTGCCTAAGAAATTCCCTGGTAATCTTAATTCCGAAAAGCTTACCCGCCCCTCTAGGCGAGTAAGTCCATTCTTCAATAAAATCACTTGGATCGTTCCATAGAAGCTCTTCTAAAATCTCTTTCTCCTCATGAGCAAAAGCGATTTTTTCAAGACTACTAGTTTTCACTGGCACGCCTCCGTGAACAAGGAAAATTTTTGATTCAACGTATGCTGCATGTGGTAGTAGCTGGAAAATATCAAAGAATACATCATATACTTCTTTCCATGATTTTTTAAATTTCATTTTAAGAAATAATGGGAAGTCGTGAGGGTATGGTATAAGGTTAGGTGGTGGTTCATGATTTCCTCTAAGCATGATGATTTTTTCTGGGTTTTCAAGTTTCAACATAATAATGGACATTATAGTTTCGAAAGACTCTACTCCTCTATCTACATAGTCTCCCAAAAACACGAGAACACTATCTTCGTCTGGCAAATGTTTATTTATGTTACCCATAATTGCTCTTAGACT
The DNA here is from genome assembly GCA_002254745.1 of Desulfurococcales archaeon ex4484_217_1. GTDB lineage: Archaea > Thermoproteota > Thermoprotei_A > EX4484-217-1 > EX4484-217-1 > EX4484-217-1. The sequence goes on along the minus strand of NJED01000013.1, from coordinate 20,087 downwards.
TGCGAGGTCTCCATGAATATCTCCTATAACAGCTAAATGTGTACTCTTAACTTTAATTAATCCTTCAATTCTATCAAAGTATTCGAAGTTTTCTTTCTTAGTTTCGCCTTGCATGAGGTTTTTAAAATCTTCAAGAATACTGAGGACATCTTGTGGAGAAATTCTTTTTAAAACATCCAGTTTTTCCCTGAACTTCGCTAATAAATTCATTACTACACCGTGGATTTCAAGTTAAATTGTTAAACTACATCGTAGTATGTAGTGTAGGTTTTTTCTCTAGACCTTTCCTTTTCTTAGGCCATACTAGTGGGTTTAGCTTATCTTCTTTTGCCAACTTTATTATTAAGTCTCTAAACTGGCTCGTATGTTCAATGTCTAATTCTAGAAGTTTAAGCAGTATGTCGGAAATGTTGTCCCAAACTTCTTCAAGCATTTCCCTAGGCATGTGTTCTAATATGAATGGATCTTGAAGCCATTGGTCAAAAGCCTTAATTGTTCTCATTATATGTTGGAATACCGTTCTAGTAGCTATTATTAGTGTTAACCTATCTCCCTTCTTTATACTGTCATTTAGTTTTTTCACAGTTTCAAGCAGTGTTTTCTGTAGTTTAATCCATTCTGTCAGATGTGATGCAAATGATTCTTCCGGTCTTCTAAACATGTGAAACCTACCACCTTACTCTAAGCTATTGCAGAGATAGTTTAAAATTTATCATGAAACCTTCAAGTTATAAGGTTTGCCGAGTAAGACTATTTTCTCAGGTAACTTTTCCTTGTACTTTTTCAGAAACTCTAGATCTGATTTCTTGTCTCTTAACTCATCAGGTAGCATTTGAGGTATTTCATCGATTATTGGGTACCATCTACCGCAGTTTGAGCAGTATAGAGCCCCTGTTTTAACTTCCTTTTTAAAACATTCTTCGCAGGGGAATTCTTTAATCTCCTTAACTTTTTTCCCTAGATAACCGCAATATAGTTCGCATAAAGGTTTCTCTTCTTCTAAAACTCTGTCTTCATATATGTTCTCTTCGATAATGTAATGTTTTAGGGGGAAATGTTTGCATATTGGGCAGGCTAGTATGTCTAGTAGTCTATACTTCATTTTGACTTAAGCACCTCTTCTGCAATATTCTTGACTGTGTTAACTATTTCCTTTAACTTATTTTCATCTTTTGCTTCAGCCATAATTCTAAGTATAGGTTCTGTTCCCGAAGGCCTAACTAAAACCCATGCATCCTTCATTAACACTTTTACGCCATCAATAGTTATTAGCCTATAATTCTTAAAGTATTCAGCAACTTCTTTAACAACTTTAAGAGCTGTAGTACGAGCCATCGGTATCTTAGTTTTTAACGTATAATAGTGCGGTAGTTGGTCGAAAAGTTCCGATAGTTTTCTATTTTCATCTGCCATTACCTGTAGCATTAAAGCTAATGTCATTGATCCGTCTCTTACAGGTATATGTGGAGGATACATGAAACCTCCATTTTCTTCAAAACCACATAAAACATTTTCTTCTCTAAGCATTCTTCTGGAAATATCGACACTACCTACCTTCATCCAGATAACTTCTAATCCATAGGGTTTCAATACTTCCTCTATCATAATTGATGAGGAAACCGCGGTAATTACTTTACCTTTATGTCCTTTTTCAGCGAAATATTTGCATAGAATTGTCGCACTCCTATCTCCCCAATGTATTCTACCTTTCTCGTCTACGAAAATTGCTCTATCCGCATCGCCGTCATGTCCAACAGCTAAGTCGACATGTAATGCTCTAGCTACATCAGCTGTTTCTTTAAGAGTCTCAGTTGTTGGTTCAGGTTCTCTTCCTGGAAAGTCTCCGTCAAGATTACCGTTTAACGTGTATACTTTGCATCCAAGCTTCTTAGCTACGAGCGGGCTTGTAAGCGCTCCCACACTGTTTGCTGGGTCTATTAAAACTCTGAAGTTTTTACTTCTAATTTTCTCAACATCTACATGGCTTACTATGGAGTTAACGTAAGCATCTATTATTCCGTAGAATTTAGGTACTTCTTCGGCTAAGCCAAACCGTGAAGCTCTAAACCATTTTTCCTCAAAAATTATTTCCTCAATTTTTACTTCATCTTCTCTACTTATTTCAACACCATCTGATGCGATAACCTTTATACCGTTGTATTTAGGGGGATTATGGCTTGCAGTTATCATTATACCTCCATCGAACTTGAAATGCTTTATCGCCCATTGAAGCGTAGGTGTAGGAAGAAGACCAGCATCGTAAACTTTTACTCCAGCACTTAACAAACCCCCTATAACAGCTTTTTGAAGCATCTCACCTCCTCTTCTAACATCTCTGCCGATAAGAATTCTCGTACCTTCGCCAAAGAAGGTGCCAGCAGCTAAGCCTATTTTCATAGCTAATTCCGGCGTTAAGTCGACATTCACTATTCCCCTAACACCATCTGTTCCAAATAGCTTGCCCATAAGCAAGCCCCGAAATAATTATGAAACACCGTTTAATAAAGTAATTTCGTACCTAAACATATAAGATTTCACCGAGGTATTTCGAGGTTGATGCTTTACGTTTTAGAAAACGTATTGATGGTAGAATTTCTAGGTCTCACCTTTCTAATCATAGCCTCGATTTTAAATAAGAAGTTCTTGAAAATAACTAGAATAATTGCATACATAACTATGACAGGTAAAACCGTATGGCTTGATGTTTTAACACCCAAACAGGCACTTTTAATGCACTACTTAGCTTTGAGAATTAGGAGAAAAGGCTATGAAACATTTATTACATGTAGGAAGTACGACTACACCGAGTCTCTTCTTAAAAGTTATGGGGAAAACTATATTAGCGTAGGAGAACATGGAGGAGGAGCATTAATAGGAAAGCTCCTAGCATCCGCTGATAGAACACTTAAACTAGCAAAAATAATAAGTGAAATAAGGCCTTCAGCCCTAATTTCATACCCTAGCCCTAGTGGTTGCAGAGTTGCTTTCGGATTAAAAACACCAATAGTCTTATTAACGCCTCATGCAATAGCCGTTAATAAGTTAACATTACCTTTAGCGAAATACGTAGTGTTTTCTAAGTGTATTTCACGAAAAATGTTTAAACCCTACATTACACCTAGAACAAAAATTGTACAGTACAATGGTGTTGAAGAGTTAGAATGGATTATAAACTATAGATCTCCTAAAAAGTTTAGAGAAAGAACATTAGCGATAGTTAATGTAGAAGAACCTTTCATAATATTTAGACCTGAAGAAACAGAAGCAGCTTATTACAAGTACAAACCTATTTTCCATAAAGTACTAGAATATCTGAAATCAAAATTTGAAGGGAAAATAGTTTTCCTACCTAGGTACGCGCATCAGAAGGAATATGTTTTGAAATACTTTAAAGAGAACGTGATTATACCTAAAGACCCATTAGACTTAAGAGTACTATATCCAAAAGCCAGTATGGTAATTACAGGAGGCGCTACTATAGCTAGAGAAGCAGCCTTAGCTGGCGTTCCATCCATAAGCTATTTCCCTGTAAAAACCCCTATTAATGAATGTGTTAGTTCATGGGGGTTCCCCCTATATAATGTTCACAAATGGGAAGCTTTGAAGAAGAAAATTGATAAAATACTACTTGGTAAGGTTCCAAGACTAAGTAAAAATATGTTAAGGAAAATGTATTCTCAACTAGAAAGACCAAGCACAATAGTTATGAAAATACTTGAAGAGATAGATACTGTATGAACTGGGAAAACATTGAAAAAGAACTGTACACGGATTTCGGCTATGAACCTGAAAGTTTCAACTATAGGCTAGAGCACGCTTTCCACGATATTGTAAAGTATTTGAACGCATCCAAGGGAAAATTGTTAATGGTAACATACCCATATGGCAAGGAAATACCTGAAATTGATGGTATCTTAGGAAGTGCTGTTCTAACCTTAGTGTTTAGAATACTGAATTTAAAAACAGCAATCATTTCGACGCCTAAAACATTAAGGCATATAATAACTATAATGAAATATATGAACTTAGCTGCAATAAAAGAAGGTTACATAGTACCATATGCTGTAAGGGATGACTATGTTAAAAACATACGTACGTCGTTTAACATTCTTGTTAAAGAGAAACCGCTCATGGCATTTATTATTGGGAGACAAAGCGAACTCAAATCTCTCGAAATTATAGTTAATTTATTGCTAAAAACGGGAATTCCGCATTTTACCATTTGTAAGTTAGGGTATTGTGAAAAAGGTCCGAAAGTCTTACGCTATCCCATAACAAACCTCACTCTATATACTCTAGGTAATACATTAAGCATGAAATTTGCTGGAAAAATAGTGTACGATGGGCTTTTCGAGAAGAAGTTATATGAGAGACTCGTTCCCAATGTTTTACGGCCGTATTTCGTTTACAAACATGGAGTAGGAAGAGTAAGGTTAAGTATTGAAAGTGTAGTTTCTAAGATAAATAAAATAAATTACTTAATAACGTAGGGTATAATGTATGAAAATACTTGTCGGATGGAGTATATGGTATGGAACAAGGAATGTTGAAGAAGAATTGGCTAAAACATTGGAAAACGGGTTTGATTACCTAGAAATATCACTGGCTTATCCTTGGATTTCTAATGAAGAGAACTTGGTACATATTATTAGTGTAGCTAAGGATTTGGGATTTAAAATAGCGTTTCATGGACCATGGAGAGATATAAGGCTTGGAAGCCCTTATAGGGAAATTTCCGAGTCTTCTAGAGCAATCGTTAGTAAAGCAATAAGTAGTGTTGTGAAGTATGAGCCAGAGTACTTTAACGTCCACATAATATCTGAGGAAATAACGTTTAGTGAAAAAGTAAAAGATAAAGTACTTAACGAAGCCAAGAAGTCGCTAAATATGCTTCAGAAAGTATCTGAGGATACCGGTATCACAATAACTGTAGAGAATAATCCTCAAGGATTCTTCTCCCTACCATCACACTTCAACTTTATAGAAAACTATGACTCAATATATTTCTGTTTAGATGTTTTCCGAAAGGGAAACTGTAGAGATAATTAGGAAAAACTGCGTTAGGCCCAAGGTAGTAGCAGATGAGTTTAGTTCTTGGAATAGATGAAGCGGGTAAGGGGCCTGTTATTGGTAGTATGTTTGTTGCCGGAGTTGTTATTAGGAAGGAGAACATTGCACATTTGAAGAAGCTAGGTATAAAGGACAGTAAGCTACTAAGCAAACACATGAGAAATGTAATGTACAATATTGTTAAGTCTTATGCTGAGAAAATATATGTTCAAGAGGTTAAGCCTGATATTATAGATAGGAGAAATATAAACAATGGGTTTTAAGGGGGACATTATTGCTGAACATTTTGCGGACAGGAAGTATGTCGTGGTGTCTGCAGCATCCATAGTTGCTAAAACGTATAGGGAGAGACATATTGGTGAGCTTAAGAAGATGTATGGTGATTTCGGTAGCGGATATCCCTCGGATCCTAAAACAATTTCATGGATTAAAAACTTCTATGGCAGGGAGGGATATTTGCCTTCCATTGTTAGGAGGAGTTGGAAAACAGTAAAGGAATTGGCACCTACAGAGTATATTGAAAAGAAGAAAAGAGCTAGGTGAGAAATTATGGTTACAAATCTGCCTGCTGAAGCTAAGGCTAAATGGATTAAGGTTATGGAAGCTAAAACTCCTGAGGAGAAACTAAAGGCCTTAGAAGAGTTTTTAGCAGCAGTACCTAAGCATAAGGGTACTGAGAAGCTTATAGGCCGTGTTAGAAGGCAAATGGCTGTCCTTAGAAGGGAAATAGAAGAAAGAAGAAGGAGAAGAGCAGGTAAGGGGCCTAAATTCTTTGTTGAAAAGGAAGGAGCTGCTCAAGTAGTTATACTTGGACTTGCAAACTCCGGGAAGAGCCAGTTGCTTCGTAAAATAACAAACGCTAAACCACAAGTTTCCCCAATACCGTACACTACACGAACTCCAGTAGTTGGAATGATGCCTTTCGAAGACATTAAGTTTCAACTCGTAGAAGCACCAGCTTTATTTGAAGGCGCAGCTAAAGGAGTAGGCTGGGGCCTTAAAACCCTAGGCTTAGTTAGGAATTCTGATGCTGTACTTATAGTTTTAGATGGAACATCTAACCCCATAGAACAGCTCAAAACAATACTTAAAGAACTTGAGGAAGCTAGAATCTCCATAGGTAAACCTAAAGGTAAAGTCGAAATAATTAGGAAAAGTACTGGAGGAATACAAGTAATTGTCTTTGGTAAAATAGTAGATGGTAGCGTAAGGGATGTTGCGAAGTTATTGAAAGACTACCGAATTCATCACGCACTAGTTAAAATTTATGGTGAAGTGTCTTTAGACGATATTGAATCATCAATATTCGGTAGTATAATACATAAGCCAGCAATAATCCTTGTTAACAAGTCAGATAAGCTACCTCAAGAAGTTCTGAAAAATATTGTTAAAGAAGTTCAAAATACCGTAGGTTCACATGTAAGTGTTATACCTATCTCAGCTATTAAAAACGTGAACTACAACATGCTAGGTAAGCTCCTTTTTAACCTCTTAGACTTAGTCAGGGTGTACACTAAGCAGCCAGGTGAAAATAAACCTTCACTGGAGCCTTTAGTCCTACGTAAAGGCGCTACAGTATTAGATGTTGCTGAGAAAATACACTCTAAACTTTGCGAAAACTTCAAATACGCTAAGATCTGGGGTCCTTCAGCCAAATATCCGGGTGAACGTGTTGGTAAGAACCATGTAGTTATGGATGGAGATATTATCGAAGTTCATGCAAAGATCTGAATTTTTTAGGAACTACAATCTCTATTATTGAGAAGTTCTCATACTTCCTAACTTGGAACTTAGATACATCAGCGTCTTCAGGTAACTCTACTGCCTTCCTGTATTCTCTAAATGTTGTTTGCCTCTGTATAACCCATCTATCTAGCCTAACATCTTTTTTAAGCTGACATCTTATTTCGACAACATTGTATTTGCCCGTGATCGATAATGTCTTCAAATTCGCTAAGGGCAAATCTACAGTTATAAGATATTTGTCTTCCTCTTCCTTAACTTCAACAAGTGGTTCTAAAGTCCCGTCGCTACACCACATAGACTTTGTTTCGTAATGACTTAGAAACCTGTCAAATATTTCTTCAAACTCTCTTTCTAATGCTTCTTCAAACTCTTTAATTATTTCGAGTATATCTTTTCTCCTTCTTCGCCTACTCTCGAACACTTGGCCTCACCTCCGCTTAAACATACATTAACGGTAATTGCCTCTCATAACCTTTCTTTAGCCTGTCAAGAACCTTCTTAGTGCTCAGCATGAGTTCTCTTGTCTTTAACCTGATTTCTTCAGCTTTCTCTACGAGAGGTTTTAAATCTATTTGAACGTTTAACATTTTTGAAAGTATACTTAGTACTTCCACTGCTGCAGCTGGGTCCGGAAATTCTATGAAGGCTTCAGCGAATAATACTATGTTACTTACTCTTTTCCTTTTAGCCTCTTTTAATATGATAGCATATGGGCCGACGATAAAACCTTCCTGAAACTTTTTAACACCCAGTTTCTCCATTATTTCTTCTCCTTCTTTAGAAGTGGAAGTCCAGTAAACTGTTGGTTTCTCAATATTCATCCTATTTGGAACACCTATTCCAACAGGTGAAACTATGTGATCTATGCCTTTCTTCCTAGCGTAGTCAACAATGAGGAATGCTATAGGGTGTATAGCTGCTGGTGATATGGGTATCTCAGATATCATAACCAACATATTGTCTTTATGGAATATTCTTAAAGGCGGCTTCGGTTCTCCATTGTGAATTACAGTTATTGGTGGGAAATACCTATAGGAATCTATTCCGCCAATTTCCTCCATTCCTAATGCGTCAACCATATAGCTAGCGGATATTGACGCTACAAGACCTGTGTCGGGTAGGCCAAGCATTAAATATGATGGAGATTTAAGTTTTATCTCTTTAGCTTCAAAAACAGTTAGCCCATCATACTCCTCAACATAATACATTAAATTACACCTAATACCATATATTGCTCTACAGTATCTAAGTACTTTTTCTACCTAGCAGCATCATCATATTTAAACATACGTTGAAAGAGAATATAGGTTAAAAAACAATGTACTTTTCAATGATATTTACGTCAAGTTTATTTAAACATGTAATGCAAAGGAGTACTATTGCATGTTTAAATATTGACGTAAATACATAATCCTCCATTGAAGGAGTCCTTTAAATCACCATTAGAGTTTTTCTACTTGGTCATATACATGTGTTTGTGTAGGTCTCAAGTTAAGTTTAAATTACATGTATAATATACATTATACATGGTGAAGAATATGCCCAAATGTCCAAAGTGTGGAGCTGAAGTAGAAAAGCCAATTAAGACATGGGTACTAGCACCAAAGGGCAGGAAAGGCGTAAAGATCGGCCTCTTTAAGTGTCCAAACGCCCACTACTTCAGAGCCAAGGTAGAGTAAACAGGTTATTAAGTAGCAAGTATATTAATTAAAACCAACAAATCAATTTTTTTCAAAACAGTTTTCTTGAACCTCTAAACTGCTCCAAACCTTCTCGCCCATTCCTCAAATGCCTTAATAATGTTCTTATTTATGCTTGGCCTTCGTTTCTTCAATATTTCAAGAAAGTCCTCCATAGTTACTGCTCTAGGTTCACCATATAAACCACCCGTTTCTTCAAAAAATTCCTTAATAACTTTTTCATGAGCTTCTCTACATATTACTTCAATATCGCTGCTAGAGTACCCCTCGGTTAGTGTAGCTAATTCCTTTAGATCTACGCTAGGGTCTAGCTTTAATTTTTTCGTATACATTTTGAAGAGTTCTATTCTGGTTTTGTAGTCTGGAGGTGGTATGTATATCCTCTTCTCAAACCTTCTAATGAAGGCTTCGTCTAAATTCCATGGTTTATTAGTTGCACCAATTACGAAAAGTAATAATTTCTTACCCTTATCTTGTAAACCATCCATTTCCTTTAAGAACTGGTTTCTAACCCTAACTTCTCCACCTATTTCACTGGCATATCTTCCTAGGAGAGAATCCAGTTCGTCGATGAATATTATGACCGGTTTACCGCTTTTAGCTATTTCTCTGGCTCGTTTAAACAGTTTAGCAACGTTTTTTTCTGCTTCACCCAACCACTTAGACATTATTGATGCAGCATCTACGATAAAGAATACAGCATCTATTTCTGTAGCAACAGCCGAGGCTAAGTACGTTTTACCACATCCAGGAGGCCCGTATAGGAGTATTCCTCTAGGCCATCCAAGCGGAAATAAGTCGGGTCTTTTAGCGGGATAAACTATTGCCTTCTTTATCTCCTCTTTTGCTTCTTCTAAATCTGCAACATCACTCCATTTAACACTAGGTTTTTCTACGAGTATAAATTCGTCTATAGAGTATTGGTCATGCTCTTCACCTATTGTTACGCTTAAACCATGTTTTTTCAGCTCATCAGCTCTTCTCCTATAGCTCCTACTCATCTCCAGATATGTGTCCTTGAGCGGTAGCTCAGGATGCAACTTTACAATTTTAACTAGGAGATCAGCTACTCTATTATAATATTTTATCGCTTCTTCCACGTTCCCCCTCCTATCAGCTTCTACTGCTTTGAAAGCATATTTCCTAGCTAATTCTTCAAGACGCTGAATAGCCAAGATTATCCCTCGATACTTTACTTTAGAAAAACGACTAAACATGTTTCACAGATCTTCATTAACTTACGCTTTAAGCTTTATTTTACCCTTTCTTTCAAGGGATTTTAATGCTTTGAGCACGTCTTCTTTTTGAACACCAAAAAATCGAGCGCAGTCATTAACGTCTATGAATCCCCTATGGGCTCTAATGTATTCTAAAACTTTTTCCTCTAAAACCCTGGGACTTAATCTTATTCGAGTTACAGGTCTTGATGAAGCGGGTATTGCAGCAATAGTTAATGCGGCTGATATGGGTGCTTTAGCGCCTTCTTTAGGTATAGAGACCTTAATTTCTGGAGGTATTTTCGGGAAGTTCTCCCTAATCTTTTCCTCAGCGAGTGCTTGAGCTTCAAGTAGTACTCTTTTTGCTTCCTCAGTTAGCATAGGTGAGGACAAAGCTGTTGTTGTAACTTGACCTAACTCCATAAGCATACTGTTCATACTGTTCGTTATCTCTTCTAATTCTACTGAAATTTCAGGTATAATTCCTGCTAGTTGGGATTTAAGACCCTTAAGTATTGGGATTATGGGAGCCATAACTGCGGCAACATCGCCTAGTTCTCTAATAGTTTCCAGTCTTACCTTAACTTTTTCAAGTGCTAGTCTGCTTGCTAAAACTATTTTAGCCATTTTTCTTAATTCAGCTACTTCATTAGCGTAAATAGTTGCTCTCGCAAAATCCTTGGCAATGTATGCTTTAACTGTCTTTTCAAGAAGCTCTTTGTCCCTTTCTCTAAGCCTGTTAAGTGTTTCATCAAGCTTATCCATTTGTACGTCTAAGCGATAAATAACTTCACCTATTTGTCTTTTTAAAGATATTTTCCTAGGCCTAAATTTACGAAGTAGCCTAATAATAAATGGCGCTAAAGGCTCCTCACCGCTCCACTTCTTAGATATTCTACTCACTAACTATCCCTCAAAATATTTGGTATGGTTTATAGGAAAAATATTTTTTAGTGTTCTCCTTCAACTACATGGACTACGAGCGGTTCTTCGGCTTTAGGTATTTCCTCTTTAGCCGGTTTAGCTATTGTTGGAAGAGATATTGGTGTAGTTTCTATTTTTTCAAGTTCACTTATTGATGATTTAATATCTTTCTTTTCTGAATCACATTTCTCAATGCTCCTCTTAATGATGTCTGTTGCCCTCTTGAATGTAGGCTCACTAATTTCCCCAGCAAAGAACACCATTTTCAGCGATGCGTAAGCCTTTTCTAATTCTTCAACTTGTTTTTCTAACTGTCTTAACCTGTTTTGAAGTATCTTTCTTACTTCCCTAGACTCTATTTTCAGCTTACCTAGGTCTGCTTCAAGCTTCTTCTTAAACGTATCGTATGCATGTTTAGCTATTTCTCCTTTAGCGTATAGGTCGTCTAATGCCTTAATTCTCTTCCTAGCTACTTCCAGTTTCTTCTTAACGCTGAGTGCTTCAGCTTTCCACTCAGGTACTAGCACTACTTCTTCAGGCTTAAACTCGAACCTGTTTACTGGTAGTTTCGCAAATGTACCGTCAGCGAACTCTATGTTTACATAGCTTACTGTACTATCAATTTCACTGTAAAACCCTGCAATTACGCCAACATATCTTCCATAAGGGTCTTTTACTGATTGACCTACATATTTTTCGAATGTTTCAACTGTTAACATCGTCCTTCCTCACCTACTTCTTTTTCTTCGAAAATACAATTCCTATCTTAAGATTGTATTTAAGAGTTAGGGGATATGGTTTTGGGGATGTGTAAACCCCTAAGTTTTAAATATTTTTGATTATCCAACATGAAATTATGGTGATTAAGGGAATGCCATCTAGGCTTGAAAGGTTTGTAAAGGAGTGGGAAGATAAGCCAAGAACATCGGTTAAGGAGAAGATAGCTAAGATGATACATCCGCCACCACCGATGAGGTATAAGTTAGCTATGGCATTATACAAGGTTAAAACACAGGTTACAAGACTGGAGCATTTGCTTAATAAGCTTCAAGAAAGAGATAAAATGTTATTTGAGAAAGTGGTTTCAGCACATATAATGAAGGACTCTGCTAGAGCAGCAATATACGCTAATGAAGTAGCTGAAGTAAGGAAAATAGCCAGGACTGTTCTAAGAGCGCAGTTAGCTCTTGAACAAGTATCTTTAAGGCTGGAAACCGTAAGGGAGTTAGGTGACGTATTAGTAACAATGGCACCCATAGTTGAAGTTATTAGAGACATTAAGCATCACTTAAAGGGAATAGTCCCAGAAATAGCTTTTGAGCTAGATGAAGTAGATAGCATGCTACACTCAATAGTATTAGAGGCAGGCGAATTCACAGGTACATCCATTGACACTACAATTGTAAGTGGTGAAGCAAAGAAGATACTTGAAGAAGCTTCCATAATTGCAGAGCAAAGAATGAAAGAAAGATTCCCCGAATTACCTGTAGCAGAAGCTGCAAAAGCCGAAGGTACAAGTTTACCAGCACCGCCAAAGTAAAGAGAAACTAGGATTTTGTTTTTTTATTAACAACAAAAATTTCAATAGTCTATTATACTTTCTTAAGCTCAGAAGCCTGGTTTCAGTCATTTATTCCTCGCTTTTAACCTTCATCATAGCCTCAAACGTATTTTTATGTTTAAAATTTAAAAGCTTATTTGGGTTTTACAGGAAACACTTCAAACCCAGCATATTCTGCTTCTTCAGCTAGGATTTCACTTATCCTTAATAGTCTATTATACTTTACAGTTCTTTCCCCTCTCGCTGGTGCCCCTGTTTTTATAGCGCCAACATTTAACCCTACAGCTAAATCAGCTATCATATAGTCTTCTGTCTCGCCGCTTCTATGGCTAATTATTGGCCTATAGCCATGCTTAGTAGCGTAGTTTACTACATCTAATGTCTCACTTACTGTACCTATCTGGTTCATCTTAATTAGAATGGCATTAGCTGCTCTTGCTTCTATGCCTTTCTTAAGTCTGCTAATGTTCGTTACAAACAAGTCATCACCTACCACCAAAACTTTATTCCCTATTTCGGACGTTAATTGGGAAAACGTTTCAAAATCTTCTTCGTAAAACGGGTCTTCAATACTAACAATAGGGTATTCGTTTACGAGGTCAATGTAGTACTCTAAAAGCTGTGAAGGGTCTAAATGTTTCCCATCGACAAAGTATTTGCCTTTACTGTAGAAGCTTGTAGCTGCAGCATCTAAGGCTAAAGCAACATCGCTGCCTTCAACATACCCTGCCTTTCTAATAGCTTTAACTAGAGCGTCTAGGGCTTCTCTACTAGTCTTCATTGGGGGGGCGAACCCTCCTTCATCACCAACGTTTACCGCTATTAAGCCGTATTTTTCCTTGAGTATATTTTCGAGCTCATAGTAGACTTCGCAAGCTACTCTAATAGCTTCTCTAAAACTATCTACCGGTAAGACTCTAGCATTATAGCCGCCGATATATCTGAAAAGAGGGATACCGTAGGTGTCAGCTGCCGCTTTGAGTACGGACATCGACACGGCAAGTATGGCATTGGCTCCGAGCTTAGACTTATTTGGTGTTCCATCAAGCTCTATCATTTTTCTATCTATGAATCTTTGCCTCCTAGAGTCAAGGTCTACAATTTCCTTAGCAATAACATTGTTAATGTTTTCAACGGCTTTAAGAACACTATAACCCTTAAACTTACGTGGATCATTATCTCTTAGCTCCCATGCTTCATAAGCTCCCTTAGAAGCACCAGCTGGAACTTGGGATATACCTACGCCACCACCTACAGTAGCTACTTCAGCTTCTACCGTAGGCCTTCCTCTAGAATCTATAATCTGCCTGCCCTTAACGTGGCATATTTTATAAGATTCTTCAAGTACGAAGTCAACTAAATCACGCATGTTTTCAGCCAAAGTAACTTTAGGGAATTACTCTAAAATACGTTACTATACGAAGAAAGTAGTAAGGGTTAAAGCAAATGTATAGAAGCATAGCAGCCTTAATTCTAATACTAAATTCACTAACATCATACTTCATGTTCCTGCTATGTAAAGAGACAAAAGAGCCGAGACTTACATCTCTACTTCTCATAATAACTTATAATATTCCGTTATTTCTATCTCTGCTCAAAATAAAACCGTATCTTCTCGTAATTATCTTCTCTATTATGGTCTTTCAAATATTTTCCACATACGTTACTCGATTAGACCTAGTTAAAGTAGGTATTTTCTCATCCATAGCCTACTTTTTAGCTCTCCTATATTACATCATGGTTTAATAAAACTATAAAACACTGCGTTGTTAGAAAAAGTTAAAGTGGTAACGTTTTATTTTAAATTAGGTTAGGAGTTTAAGTTGTATAGCAAAAGGCGATGTGGGGATAATGAGAATATTAATAATAGGTGCAGGGGATACTGGTAGACATTTAGCCAGAATGCTTTCAGGTAAAGGCAATGAGGTAATAGTTGTAGATAAGGATAAAGAGAAGTGTAAGCTAGTTGCTGAGGAAGCTGACGTTTATGCAATAAATAAGGATGCTACAGATCTTTCCCTATATGAGGAAGTTGATTTAAGAAAACTCGATGTCATGGTTGCAACAACAGATAAGGATGAAGTTAACTTGTTTGTAGCACTAATAGCTAGAGAACATGGTGTTCCAAGAATAATTGTCAGGGTTAAAGATGAGAAAGTTGCAAGACTGCTTGAAAGAGTGGGCATTGAGAGAGCTATATGTGTACCCTACGTTATAGCCGGTTTAATACAGAGCTTTATTGAGGGAAAGTATTCGCTAATAAACATTTCACCCATATTTTCAGGAACTTACGGTTTAGTTTCAATAACTCTTGCTGAGAACGATACTAGCATAGGTAAAACTCTTGATGATCTTAGGCTACCTTTAGCATCAAAGGTTATAGCAGTATTTGACGGAGAAAGGTTCTTAGACCCTGAGGAAGTTAGAGAATTAAGACCAGGATACGAAGTGATAGCGTTAGTTAGAAACGACATAGTTGAAGAATTCATAAGAGCGTTTAGGTGAAGTAGTTGCAAGAAGCCGAAACACTTACCTCAATAATAGACTACTACATTAGCCAGCTTCAGCAAATTCTATCTCACCCTTTAATGGTCCAAATAATATATGCTGCGTTAGCGTTTGTTGTTGGCGTTGCTATACTTAAAACAGTCAATAATATGCTTAGACGTATGGTTCAGCGGAACATGATTTCACAATCAGCCTATGTTAAAATACATAACGTGCTAACTGTAATCGTTTATACCCTAATATTGCTGATAATAATATCATTATTTACTGCAAACATATTCCTACTCCTTGGAACAATAGGGATTGTCCTAATAATTGCTCTTTCTGCTAGAAACATTTTTACGAACGTAATATCATATTATGCTATATTGTTAGGTAAAATTCTTGTTATCGGTGATATGGTCTCCATAGGCAATGTTACGGGCAAGGTTAAAAACATAGGAGCTCTTTACACTGAAATAAAAACTAAGGATGGGAGCATAGTTAAAATACCTAATTACCTTGTTTTAAGAAGGGCTCTTAAAATATATTCGGAACTATATACTGTTAAAATAAAGGTCAGAATTGAAGCACCATACGACCTAGATGATGTTGGAGATAAGATACGTAGAGCAATAACATCATATAAGGGCGTTGTTAAAGTAGCTCCAGATATTCGCGTAAGAAAACTAGCTCCAGGATATGTTGAGCTCGAAGTAACAGTCTATACAACTAGTCCTGAAAAAGTAGAACACGTATTCTCAGATGTAGCCCAGGAAATATTAAAAGAACTTAAAGACTTTAAAGTAGAGATTGTAAGGCTAAGTCCATAGGTCAAAATTATTAACCCATGCTAATACTAGGTCAATAGGGGATTAATACATGCCTAGAAGGTCTAGGAGAAAACCCAACATATGTCCCTACTGTGGTGTTGAAGTAGAAAAACCATATAAAACATGGCAGTTAGTAGCGCCCATACCTGATGCGCGAGGCAGGATAACAATAACTATTATGGGCATGTATGAATGTCCTAACGGACATAAGTGGAGAGCTGTTGTAAGTAAAATCAAAGTCGGAGGAAGTGGTGAAGTAGAAGTAGAAGGTGCAAAAGGTAAGAGTGTACTGAAAGCTGAAGAAGAGAGTAAGGCAGAGGTTGAGGGAGAAGTTTTTGAGATAGATATTGAGGAAGAATTATAGTATTGCTCTAAGCAAAATTAAATAAACCATGTTGATCCATGCAAACACTGCAGTACTGCACATAAATAACTCAAAATTTAACATCATGTTAGTTTCCATGAGGGGGGAGCTTCTTAAAATAATGAAAGTTACTATCCATGAAAGAAAGAGAAAAGATAAAGATACGGGCAAATAAACGCTTCTTACAAGGATTCTAGATACTCCAAGAACAAGAAAAGCTGCAGAAACACTAATTTTATCTATAGTATCTCTGCTGGAAAAATAGGAAAACATTTTCTTAGAAACATTATACTTATACATTAAATAGCTACTACCCGTAATAACGAGTAGGGAGTTAATACCGAAACTCACATAATTTTCAAAGACTTTCTGGCTCATAGTACTTATGGTGGTAATTAAGCAGAAGTAAAAACCAATTAAACATGTAATAGTAGCTAAAATTATAGGCTTCAATTTCCCCTTTAAAGCGTTAACGTACACTATCCATAGGCTTAAAAGTATGAAGAAGTAGGGTATAGCGGCTACATAGTGCTCCCTTAATGGAACATATATTAAACCTAAGTATACCACGCCTTCACTACCTATAGCAGTTAAAGAGGAAGCTAAGGTTGCGCTAATTACTGATATTAGAGAGATTCTATATTTTTCATTCATCTTTAGCACACTACGGTATGACAGCTAAATGTAGCTGCTATATATTGGTTATTAGGATCTAACTAGAGTATATATGCCAAAAATATTAAAGTATGCCTCTATACTATAGATGCTGAGATTAACTATGAGCAAGTTCAGGTACGTAAGGGAAAATGCTATATTCATCCTGGTCTTAGCATTAATGCTATTATCCCCTATTATTCTACGTATGTTATTAAACACATCAATACCTTTGGCTGCTGTAGAAAGCTCAAGTATGGTACCTACGTTAAACATAGGTGATGTTGTAGTAATTGTGGGAGTTAAACCTGAAGATATTAAACCCGGAGATATCATAGTTTTCGATAAAGTAGTTTACTCGCTTAAAAAAGGGTATGTTAGAAAATTAAGGACTCCTATAGTTCATAGAGTAGTAAATGTTATCATAAAAAATGGTGTGAAATATTTTAGGACCAAAGGTGACGCAAATCCCCTACCTGATCAATGGTATGTTCCTGAAGATGCTATTCTAGGAAAAGTACTATGCATAAATGGTGAGCCTTTCAGAATACCCTACGTAGGGTACTTCTCAATACTCTTCCACAATATTATTGGGGGTTAGCTTCTATTACTTTATCTAGGATTCCCTTGGCTACTTCTCTAACCCATTTTCCAGAGACATTTAGCGAGAACACTTTTTTCAAGTATTCTCTCCATGGAATAGAGCCGTAAGCATAAACCCATACTTTGTATTGTTTAAAAAGATTTTCCAAAGCCTCTAAATGATTTTTACATAGCTTCATGTTTACAACTTCGCCTTCGCATATAATACACTTGTTTTCTACGGGGATGTATTTTAGACTTTTACCTAATTCTATGCCTGCTTTTTCAGCAGCTTTAGCTTTAAACTCTAAAAGAATTTTTGAGAGAATGTTTTTAGATTCAAGAACTACATTCTCTCTCTTCATGCGGCCTTCTCTAATATCGTTAAGCATTTTTTCAAATTTTCGTGTAAGCTCGACGCTAGTTAAGTCCTTGAAATATTTTTCCAGAATTTCAGAGACCGCGTAGCCTAGCGGTGTAACTTCTATTTTCCCTCCTACAATTTTCAAATATCCTCTGGAAAACAGGTTTTCAATTATTCTAGCCCTAGTACTCTCTGTTCCTATGTTAACACTTTCCATCCATTTAAGCAGCGATGTTTTATCATAAGACTTACCGTATCTAGAATATGTTGTTAATACTCTAGCTCTAACTATGGGTAATTTTTGACCTTTACCTATAAAAGGTAGGTTTTCAACATAGTTTATGTTTAGGAAGGGGTAGTATTTTAGCCAGCCCTTTAAATATAGTCTTCTAAGCTTTAATTTGAATTTAAACCTTGTAATTCTAAGATGCACCGTTATGGAGTGTAATATCACATCAGCGGAGAACGTAGCTAAAAACCTTTTAACAATTAAATCATAGATTTTTTGCTGATCTACACTTAGTTTTCTTGGCCTTAGCCCCGTAGGATATATTGCTGGATGTGCTGGATCCGTCTTTACCCCTTCATGAGGCTTCAGTACGCCTCTTGACTCTTTCAATAAGTTTTCAACATAGTTTCTGTATTCTGGGTTCTCCTTAAGCTTTAACATTATTGTCTCGTAACCTATTGTTAACGGTAGTTTTTGACTATTTGTCCTAGGATAGCTTATTAACGCATCTAAGTACAGTTGTTCAGCCAGCTCTTGGGTTTTTAAAGGAGAAAAGCCGTATATTTTAGATGCTTCAGCTTGTAAATCACCTAAGTTGAAGGGTGGTGGGGGCTTTATTTTCTCTACTTCATATCTTACATTCTCTACGATTGCCCATTTCTCCTTTTTAATTTCTTTTAATACCTCTTCTGCTTCTTTTTTTCTTGTAAATGGTTTGCCTAAGTACTCAAGAGTGTACGTTCTCCCGCCTATGGCTACGTTAACGTTAATGTTGAAGATAGGTGTTGGTATGAAGAGGTTTCTTTGCTTTTCAGTGCTAACAACTTCTACTAATGTTGGTGATTGGACACGGCCAGCACTTAGAATTATTCTTTTACCTGTAGCGATTTTTACAGCAAACATTAATGCTCTGCTAACGTTTATACCCCATATCCAATCAAGCTCGTGCCTACATAGCCCTGCTTCTACCATGGACATATCGAGGCCTTTGCTTAGACGTCTAAAGGCTTGACGTAGGTCCTGAGAAGTTAGTGCTGAGAATTTTGCCCTATAAGCTCTGCCCAGGTCGCCGAATTCCTTTATTATGAGATAACCTATAACTGAGCCCTCAATATCGTAATCGCATGCGTTTACAAAGGCTATAGCGTACTTACATAAGTTCTTAAGTACTAAATAGTATGGTCTAGTATATTTTGCTTCTTTATCAACAGCCCATACCGGTACCCAATAGTACTTAAAAACGGGAAAACCATGTTCGCTTGTTGTTAATGCGAAAAGATGCCCCGCGGCTGAAGCAATAACGTAGGGTATTTCGCTATGATAAACTACCCAGTATGGTACACCGTACATTCTATGTTTCACAGGTTTTACTTTAGATAGAGCTTGAGCTATTTTTAATGCTGCCTTAGGTTTTTCCGCTATTACAAGCACATATTTCCTGGGTAGCATGAACATGTACCGTAACAACGTGCTTTACTTGAAGTATACGCTTTAACCTTATAATCGAGACATAGGATTTTAAATTAACTGCCAAACATACTTTCTTCTGCTTCTAAAAGCCATTTAAGAGGGATATCTTGGTACTCTCCTGTTGGAAGCCTCCTCCTAATAGTTATTGGAAGTATTTTCATTTTCAATTCCTTTTCAGCTATTTCAAGAGGATCCGATGAATCAATCATTTCAGGAGGTATAAGCGGAGGAGCACCCATAGTTAACTGCAATGCTCTAGCGCCAATAATTCTAGCTCTTTCATATTTTGTAAGCCTAGGTGGTCCAATTTTTATCTTATTAACGTACTGTTCCTTAGCCGAAAAAATTATTTCAAACTTTAGAACTTAAATTTCTCCCCTTCTCTCTCCCTCTCTTTCTCCTTCTTCTTCGGTGGAGCAGCTGCTATAATATCATCTATTTTCAATATTGCTGTTGCTGCTTCAGTTGCACTCTTAAGTACTTGCTTCTTTACCAAGGTAGGATCTATTATGTTTACCTTAACCATATCTTCTAAGACCTTGCCTTGGACTACATCTACTCCAGCATTTATAAATCCTTTCTCGTGATATGCTCTTAACTGTGCTCTAGCATCTAATGGATCTAACCCTGCTGATTCTACAAGAATTAAAGCTATTTCCTCTAGCGCGTCAGCATATGCTTCTATAGCTAATGCTTCCTTACCTCCTCTGGCTCTTGCATGCTCTCTAAGTCTCATAGCTAACTCTACTTCTGGTGCTCCTCCACCACCAACAATCTTAGGTTCTTTAAGTACGTTTCTTAATACGCTTAGTGCGTCATGAATGCTTCTTTCTGCTTCATCAAGCTCCATGTCGTTTGCTCCACGTAGTAGTATAGTAACTGCTTT
>NJED01000065.1 GCA_002254745.1 Desulfurococcales archaeon ex4484_217_1 | reverse complement strand
TTTAAAGCTCCCATAGCGTCGCTTTCTCCGCCAGGCGTGTGTATAAGTTCCGCTCCAAAAAGCAAGTCTAGAAGTTTTCTCTCATAGCTCATTTCTTCAGGCATTACTATCAACACTTTGTATCCAAAATAGGCTCCCCAAGCTGCAAAAGATATCCCCGTATTTCCAGTAGTTGGTATTACTATAGTCATTCCAGGTTTTAGTCTCCCTTGCTTCTCAGCTTCCTTAATCATATATAGCGCCATTCTATCCTTAACGCTTCCCGTTGGATTTAAGAACTCACACTTACCCCATATTTCAAATGGATAGTCCTTATCTATTCTCGATAGTCTAACCATTGGAGTATTACCTATTAACTCAACAGAGCTGTGAGCTACACGTAACATACTAACCACCTATAGAATGGTGGTTGCCCGCGTATTATCTTTTGGTAACTAGAGATATTTTGGTAGCCTGCACGGGCTCCCCCCTCAGCCACCTCATCTTTGTCGGTGGTTCATCAGTAGGCTACATCCCCGCACACCACAGGATGCGGGTTACAGGGTTATACCGTCATCGGCAAAGCCTAACGGCTTCACCACCCGGGTTACAGGGTTATACCGTCATCGGCAAAGCCTAACGGCTTCACCACCCATAATGTAAAAGAGAAATATAAACGTATTGTTTCCAAAATTTCCAAAAACCCCCAAGCACTCAAACAAGCGAACCCCAAGCACTCAAACAAGCGAATAGTCTAAACCATACTAGACATAATAGTAGAAGAAAAAAGTTACTCTCTTCAACTTCACGAAGCCCGTGCTAATGCATGTTTAAATTGTTTCTAATAGCGGTTTATACTTTTTGTAGAGAAATTTTACGTATTTTAAGTAAAATAATTTTATAACTCTCAAGTGAAAAACTACTACGTTGAGGTTCTAGCTGATGAACGAATACGGTGTTGTTTTCGCACTACCGAAGTTTAGCATCAGCGACTATATTAGTGACATGATTATAGCTATTCCAGCAGCTGCCATCATAGGCATAACAATATTTCTTACTAGAAGAATTAAAAATCCATGGTTTAATAGGAAAATAATACATTTATCATCTGTTCCCGCAGTTTTTATGTACTTATATGTTTTCAAAGAGCCATACGCGTTTTTCACCTATGGGAGCCTCATAACATTACTTCTAGCGCTACATCATTTAAGGAAAAATGAGATGTCATGGTTTCAAATTAGGGGAAACTTGGGGGAAGTATATTTTACAGTAAGCTACTCCATAATGGCCTTAACTATGTGGTACATGAGAGAGCTCGCAGTAGCAATTATGCTTTTCATGGCTATAGGTGATGCAGTAACAGGTCTTGTTAGGATGAAGGTTTGTAGGGAAAGGTGTAAACACTGGGTAGGTAGTTTAGCTATGTTGGTAACAACATCTATTATAGGGTATGCGTTTCTAGGTTTCCTAGGGTTACTTATGGCTGCTATAGCTACTTTAGCTGAGAGACAGCAGCTTATAGACGATAATTTGGGTGTACCTTTAGCTTCAATACTAACCTACTTACTAGTAACCCCATTAATATAAGGTATGTGGAAGCCGTGAGCTTAATAGACGATATAGATAGGGAGATAATTGAGGTGCTTAAGAGAAACTCAAGAACACCGTATACGACAATAGCTAAGAAGCTTGGATTGAGCGAAGCTGCTGTAAGGAAGAGGGTTAGTAAACTTCTAAAACAAGGAGTGATTAAGAGATTTACTATAGAATATGCTTTACAAAACGAGATTAAAGCAGTAGTGCTAGTTAAAACATCACCCCAAGTACCTGTCTTTAAAATATCTAAGGAAATAGCTAACCTGCAGGGAGTAGACCATGTATATGAAATAACTGGAGAACACGACGTATTAGCAGTAATTAGAGCAGACAATGTACTGGCACTTGATAGTATAATAAACTCTATAAGAAATATTGATGGCGTATCAGATACAAACACTATGATCATACTCAACATAAGGTTATAGGGTAAAGTTAGGGATGTACATATGGGTTTTGAAGAGAAAATTTTGGAAGAAATAAAAGAAACCCTAATAAACCTTGATGAAGATAGATTCCTAAAACTTGTAAAAGAAGCATTAAAGAAAAACGTTGATGCTAGTAAAATAGTTTTCTACTCTATGAGCGAGGGTATGAGAGAAATCGGTAAGCTATTTGAGGGGGGAGAATACTTTCTAGCTGAAATGATAGTTGCTGCTGAAATGTTTAAAAAAGCTATGAAAATTCTTGAGCCTAAACTTTTCGAGAAAGTGAAGAAGGCTAGTGAAATATTTAGAGGCAGAGTAGTTATAGGGACTGTTAAAGGAGATATTCACGATATAGGTAAAAGCCTTGTAGCATCAATGCTTAGAGCAGCAGGTTATGAAGTAATAGATTTAGGCGTAGACGTCCCTCCGGAGAAATTTATTGAAGCAGTTGAAAAATACGAACCAGACATTTTAGGTATGAGCTCTCTCCTAACAACAACTGTTCATCAGATGAAGGAGGTAATTAAACTACTTGAAGAAAAAGGGCTAAGAAGGAGGGTTAAGGTGATAATAGGTGGTTTAGCAACGAGTCCAGAATACGCTAAGGCTATAGGTGCTGATGGATGGAGTAGAGATGCTGTGCAGGCCGTTCAACTAGTGGATAGGTTAATTGGAAAGTTCAAGAGTAGGGAAAATTAAAAACTTAAATTCCGTAGCAATTAATGGATAAACTTGAGTAGAGCGCGGGGACCTGTATTGGTCAGTTATTATAGAGGATATTTGGTACCTTATGTTCCTACACCCGAGCCGGTAGTTAAAGCTATGCTTGAACTTGCAAACGCTGGACCTGAAGATGTGGTTTATGATTTAGGCTGCGGCGATGGAAGAATAGTTATAACAGCCGCTAAGGAATTTAAGGTTAAAAAAGCAATAGGTATTGAAATTAGAGATGATCTCGTTTTACAAGCAAGAAGAAAAATTGATGAATTACGTCTTAACGATAGAGCCGAGATAATAAAAGATGACATGTTTAATGTTAATATTAAAGACGCGACTATAGTTACGTTGTTCCTGCTAACAAGTGTAAATGAAATGCTAAGACCGAAACTTGAGAATGAACTAAGGCCGGGAACAAGAATTGTATCTCATGAATTCCAAATATTCCAAATACCAGGCTGGAGACCTAAGAAAACAGTTAAAATATATGATGGGATAGTAGGACATACATTATACCTTTACGTTATAAAAAAAGAAGTGAAGGAACTAAGGGCAGGAGCTAGCTCGAGAACCCCTACCCCGCACTCCAAGATTCTTTTTCTTAAGGAAAATACTTAGAACTATTTCTTTCACAAGAATAAATTAATAGTTTCTCTGTAGGAAGTTCATCCTAAGAAAAGCTGCAAATTCACCCCTGCCGTAATTAATGAAAGAGTTCAGTGAAAGTATTCCATTATAGCTAACGTTTATATAATAGCATATTTAATTAAAAATTCTGCAATATAGGTGTTATATGTGAAAATCCTCGAATACGAAGCTAAGACCATTCTTAAAGATTACGGTATTCCTATACCTAAGGGCTTTACTGCTTCTTCGCTCAATGACGTAAAAGAAAATATTGTAAGAGAGATAGGTTTCCCTCTAGTCGTAAAAGTGCAAATTCCCATCTCAGGTAGGGGGAAAGCCGGGGGGATATTGAAAGTAAATAATCTTAAAGAATTATTAAATGCTGTATCTAAGCTTCTAGGAAGCACTATAAGAGGAGTTAAAGTATCGAAGGTTCTAATTGAGAAGTGTATGGATGCTAAGAAGGAGTACTATGTAGCGTTTACTATAGATTATTCTTTAAGAAATGCTGCCTTCTTAGCATCCACGGAGGGAGGAGTAGATATAGAGGAAACTATAAGGAAAAAACCTTACCTCCTCTACAAAATACCGATAAATCCTTTTATTGGCCTTAAAGATTATGAGGTAAGAAACATAGCATATAAACTTGGAATACCGAAAAACCTCATTAAGCAGTTCATTCGAATCGTTAAGTCCATGTTTAAGGTATTCGAAGACTTCGACGCTGAACTAGTTGAAATAAATCCTTTAGCATTAACCGATAATGGGCTCTGGGCTTTAGATGCTAGAATAATTGTTGATGATAATTCCCTCTTTAGGCAAAAAGATAAACTTATGAAATATTTTTCCGAGGAAGTTTTCCGCGGCATAACAGCTGGTGAGAAGAAAGCAGAAGCATTGGGCTTGAGCTACGTAGAGTTAAATGGTAATGTAGGGGTTATAGGTAATGGTGCGGGATTAACTATGGCGACAATGGACCTTATAGGATTACACGGTATGAAACCAGCTTGCTTCTTAGATATTGGCGGAGGTGCTTCTAAAGCTAGGGTTAAAGAAGCCGTGACTATATTACTAGAGAATCCTAAGGTAAAAGCAGTTTTCATGAATATTTTTGGCGGAATAACTAGGTGTGATGAAGTAGCTTTAGGTGTAATAGAAGCTTTAGGAGAATGTAAACTTAGAAAACCATTGGTTATCAGGATAAAAGGTACTAGAGATGTAGAAGCACGTAAGATACTTAAACAACACGGTGTTAATGCTTTCGAGGATATTGAAGCTGCATTATTAGAACTAAGATCCATATTGGTGAACTAAGCCATGGTAGTACTCGCCCATGAAAACAGGTACGTGCTTGTGCAGGGAATTACAGGTAGAGAAGGATCATTTCATACCAAGTTAATGCTGGAATACGGGACAAAGATTGTTGCCGGAGTAACTCCAGGGAAAGGTGGCTTAAAAGTTCATGGAGTACCTGTTTACAACAGTGTTGAGGATGCACTACGTGAACATCCAGAAATAAATTCCTCAATAGTTTTTGTACCTGCACCTTTTGCTCTAGACGCAATATATGAAGCTATAGACTACGGTATAGAGTTAATAGTTGTAATAACTGAGCATATACCGTTACATGATGAGTTAAAGCTTATTCACTACGCTAAAAAGCACAGAGTAACAGTTGTTGGACCAAATACCCCAGGAGTAATTTCTCCAGGCATATGTAAGATAGGTATTATGCCTGCAACAGCTTTTAAAAAAGGTAACGTTGGAATAATTTCTAGGAGCGGTACGCTAACCTATGAAGTAGCGAATTCTCTTGTCAAAGCAGGATTTGGCCAATCTACAGCTATAGGTATTGGAGGAGACCCTAGAATGGGACATGCAGGGGCAATTATAATGATGGGTATAGGAACGTATGAAAGCAAAATCAACGCCTTCAAAAAAGCAGGTATTCTCGTAGCTAGAACACCGTATGAAATACCTAGCTTGCTTTCTAAGGTGGTTTAGAATGCCAGCTAAAAGACATTATAAGGTCTTGATTATAGGAGATAGGTGTAAGGACTGCGGAATATGTGTTTATGTCTGTCCAACAAATGTCTTCGAAAAATCAAGAAAGCTAATGAATAAGAAGGGGTATTGGGTTGTTTCACCAGCACACCCAGAACTTTGTGTTGGATGTAAGCTTTGCGAATATATGTGCCCTGAATTCGCCATAGTTGTAAAGTATTCTCCAAAACCATATTCAGAGGTGATTATGTCAAGTGGAAGTTAGGTTTCAACCTGGAAACATAGCTGTATCTGAAGGAGCAATAGTTGCTGGGCTAAAGTTCTTCGCAGGATACCCCATAACCCCGGTGAATGAGATCTTCGAGTACTTGTCTCAGCAATAAACGCTATTATAGGGGCTTCATGGGCCGGGGTTAAAGCTATGACTGCAACCAGCGGGCCGGGGTACAGCTTAATGGCTGAAGGAATAGGTTATGCTGTAATGGTTGAAGCGCCTATAGTAATAGTTTACAGTATGAGAGCAGGGCCAAGTACAGGAGTAGCTACGGGTACCGGCCAAGGAGACGTTGTTCAGTCTAAATGGGCTTCCCATGGACACTACGAGTTAATAGTTTTAGCCCCTAACAGTGTTCAGGAATGCTTCGACTTAACTATTGAAGCATTTAATCTCGCTGAAAAATATAGGGTACCCGTTATTGTTCTCATAGACGCTGTTTTATCTCACATGTCCGAAAAATACGTTTGGAAATCACCTGGCGAAGTAAAGCTTGTTACAAGGAAGAAACCAACCGTACCCCCTGAACAATATAAGCCGTTCGAACCCGATCCTGAAGACCTTGTACCTCCAATGGCGTGTTACGGCGAAGGATATGCTGTTCTAGCAGAATCCCTATCGCATGATGAAAGAGGATACTATGATCCGTCAAAGGAAACTTATGCTAAACTTGTTGAGCGATTAACCATGAAAATCATTAAGAACAAGAAAAACATAGTCATGTCTGAAACCTACATGACCTCTGATGCTAACATATTGTTTATTGCCTTCGGATCAGTTTCCAGAATTGTCCACGCTATTGTTAGGGAACTTAGGAGTAAAGGGGTTAAGGCGGGACTATTTAGACCTATAACCCTATGGCCCATAGATGATGAAGGTCTTAGAAAAGTAGCTAGTAGAGCAGAAAAAGTGATAGTGGTTGAAATGAACTATGGCCAACTACATCGTGAAATAATGAACATATTTAGAGATAAGAACGTGCTACTAGCGCCAGTAATTAGCCCTGACCCTCCAACAATAAATGATGTGTATTCTTCAATAGGTGAAATATTATGATACATGAACTAGACGATCTGCTTAGAACTGAAAGGCTACCCCACGTTTGGTGTCCAGGTTGCGGAATAGGGATAGCCCTATCTGCATTTCTAAGAGCAGTTAAAATGCTTGCTAGGAGAGGCAAGATAGACCCTAAGAAGATAGTTTTCGTGTCTGGAATAGGGTGTACTGGTAGAGCAGCGGGCTACGTTAAACTCGACGCAGCACATACACCCCACGGTAGAGCATTAGCATACGCTGTCGGAGTTAAGCTAGCTAACCCCGAACTTGAAGTTGTTGTATTCACGGGAGATGGAGACTTAGTAGGTATTGGAGGAAACCACTTCTTACACGCAGCACGTAGAAACTTCGACGTTTTAGTAATCATGATTAACAACATGATATATGCTCTTACAGGAGGACAATTAGCGCCAACAACGCCCCAAGGAGTTTACACTACAACAACACCTTACGGTAACCCTGAACCACCATTAGATGCTGTTAAAATTGCTGCTGTAGCTGGAGCAACATATATTGCTAGGTGGCCTGTAACCTTACCCTTAATGCTTCAAAAGTCCATAGAAAGAGCACTGCTCAAGAAAGGATTTAGGTTCATAGAAGTTATTTCGACATGCCCTGAAATTTTTGGAAGACACATAGGGTATAGAGATCCTGTGGAACTATTAAAGTATCTTAGGAAAATAGTTAGAGTTAGGAAAGGTATTTCACCTTTAGAAGCAGAATACGACTGGTTTAAAGTAATAGATTGCGGGGTCTTCCTAGACATAGAAAAACCGGGATACATAGAACTCTACAATAAATACTTTAAGGTGGAAAAGAAGTGAGAAAAGAAATAATAATCGTAGGTAAAGGAGGCCAAGGAATTCTATTAGCAGGTCATTTGATTTCAGACGCTGTAGCGAAAAACACAAACTACCACGTAGTTAATATGGTTTTCTACGGTGCTGAAACAAGAGGAACAGAGTCTAGAACAGAAGTAGTTATTGCAGATAATGCTGAA
>NJED01000064.1 GCA_002254745.1 Desulfurococcales archaeon ex4484_217_1 | reverse complement strand
AGCTATAGCTCTGAACAATGTGGTTTTCCCGGAACCATTAGGTCCCAAAACTAAATGTTTACCTTCAAACCTAGCTGAAACACCCTTAATTACAGCTTCTTGCCTCCACCTATACTTAACATATAGGTCAATAATTTCAATCAACAGCAGAACCTCTAATGTTAATTAGATACTGGTCTTTCGTAAAAATTTTACAGTAATATTTTTAAGTTTTCTTAAAATAGGGGTAGTTAAAGCTATTACTACTGGGTATTATCAGCTACTTAGATTATGGTGTACCTAATGGTTCACGTATCTAATAGGGCTATGCTGGGGGCTCTAATAGCATTAGCAGTATTAGGCGCTATCGTTTATGTAATTTCCTTACCCGAAGTAACTATTGAGGAAACAGGGTTATGGCTTAAACCCTTTCTTGATTATATTGAGAAAGAATATGAACCTATATGGATTAGCGAAGCAGACATAGGACGATATCCCTCCGAGGCCCACGTGTCTAATGTTCCATGGATTAGCTACAATAAATCATATTGTGCTTCAACGTGTCTCCAAATGGTTGCTTATAAGTATGGTATAAGAGAACCTGTAGAGTACTTTAATTTTCTAATGAGCTTCACATATGGCGCGAGCATGGAAGTTTTTAATAATTTCGCATTCTTCATTCCGGGATCAGACCCTATCCCGGGATTTAAGCAAGCATCAAAATATCTTGGACTACAATACCATTTCCTCGTAACCAACGATAAGAAGCTATTTCTTGACATGTGTAAGTACATGGTATCCCAAGATAAACCCGTTATTCTCCCTGTTGATGCGGGAAAACTCTATAACCTAACCTATCCTGCACCTCACTTTGTACTTTTGGTAGGGTATAGAGGTGAAATGTTTTACATTTATGAACCAGTTCTAGGGGAGGAAAAGTTTTCACTGGATGAAAAAGGAATAGGGTTTTCCAAGGAAGCTATTGTGAGGGCAGCTAGGGTTTTTAATGAAGTATTTCATTTACCATGGAAGTACTCTCTAATATACTTCACTAAGGCGGGAAGACCTGTAAAAGACCTTAAACCATTACTAAGGAAAAATGGTGAGTTACAAGTAGGTTTCAAATATTTTATAATATGTACTGGTGCTAAAGCCATAGAAACTCTAGCAAACTATACTGCTCAAGGAAAAATAAATCTCGAGGAACAGATGTTCGGAATACACTTAGCTATGGTATCTAGGTTTGATAACGCCAAATTCTTAAAGACAAGGTTTTCTGACAACAAGCTAGTAATGGAAGCAGCTAGTAAGCTTGAAGAAGCAGCGAAAATATATGAACAAATTCTAGAACTTATGAGAAACGGAATAACACCCCATGAAAGAGAGCACATAGTAAACCTATTGTTTCAAGCAGCTAAGTGCGAAGAAGATGCAGGAAAACTCTTGATTAAAGCAAGTTTACATGAGTAATTGTAGAAAAATAATTTAACAGGAGGTTTAAGTTGAAAATGCCATTCTACATCGCTTTAAATATTTTCCTTTTAGCAATAGACTTGTACGTGTAGTACACTATCCATGCAGTTGATAGAGGCAGTACTGTTATTAGCCATAACGTAAAGTTCGCTATAGCCGCTACTGTGTTAAATGCTATGTATGCTGCTAAATTAATGAAGTATGCTCTTTTCTGCCAACCATACTTCTTAATTGTATGTATTGCTTGTAGTGCTGCATATCCTTCCTTTGTCAAAATATATTTTCCCCCCTCATCCATAGTTATTAAGTTTCTTAATTTCTTTAAATGGAAATCTAGTTTGCCACTACTCTCTATTCCTAATTCTCTTTTTAGTTCAGAGAAACTCCTATTAGCTAACAGCTTTAATATTTTTATTCTTAAAGGATGAGATATTGCCTCAAATACCTCATCGGACATATCATCACCGCTCACTATCTTTAAGCAGTGTTAAATTTAATTCTAGGCCCGTTGACAAAGTAGTCAATAATACTTGACCATTTATTTTCATGTTACAGCACGTATTATTTCAAGTATTTTCGGTAAAAGTTCCCATCCATGCTCTATAGTTCCTAGTTTACCTCTAGCACATTCTTTCTCAGTAAATTTCCTAACACTATCAGGCTCTAAACCGGGACACATTAAAGCTACCGGTACAGGATCCCCCGTATGCGCTTTTACTGTAGGAGGTGTTGCATGGTCAGCTGTAACCATTACTGCTATATTTTCGCCCATTCTTTCTAGGAAGGGTTTTACAAAGTATTTGTCTATTTCCTCGATCTTCTTCTTTTTAATCTCAATATTTCCATCATGCCCCGGTTCATCAGGTCCTTTAAGATGCACGTAGACTATGTCGTATTTTTCAAGTAGTTTAAGTGTTTTTTCAAGCCTTACTTTGTAGTCTTTCTCAGGGTCTCCTGTAGGTAAAGGTACTTCCTCAACATGCGCTCCAAAAGCTCTACCTATACCTAACTCTACAGGCATTTCAGCTAGAAAAGCAAAGTTAGCATTATACTTTTCATGTAGCGGAGTAACTTTAGGTAAAGTGTTTCCAGCATCTCGGAGTAACACTATGTTAGCCTGTAAAAGACCTTTGCTTCTACGTTTAACATTTACAGGATGATTGTCTAATATTTCAATAATCTTCATTGTGAATTCGTTTACTAGTTCAGCGGTTATTTTTGCTTCAAAACTTTCATCCAAAGGCCTAACACGTCTAACGAAAGGCTCATAGCCCTTAATAGCCACGCTTATAAGCCCTTTCCTACCATAAGCAGGGTCACTATTCTCAACCATAGGAGAAAGTTTGTAACGTTTACTACCAATAACAACCACCGCTCTATGTCCAACAGTAGCCTTCACTTTGACGTAGCTATCGTAGCTTAGTTTTAATCCGTCAATTGCTTTAGCGAGCTCTTTAGCTTCTTCCGTTCTTAAGCTTCTACCAACTCTTCTATCGATAATTCTTAGGCTTCTAGAATCTACAGTTGCAAAATTTGCTCTAAAAGCAACTTCAAGGCCCTCTTTAAATTTAACATTAGCACCCAAAGCTTCTAAAGGCCCTCTACCAGTATAGCACTTATGCGGGTCGTATCCAAGAATAGATATTACGGCAGTATCGCTTTCAGGAGCAACGCCCTCACTAATAGGATACATTAAACCACAAATACCGTTCTCAGCTATGAAGTCTAAGCCGGTCTTACTTGCTAGCTCTAGTGAGGTTATTTTGTCAGCAAGCCTATCAGCTACACCGTCTAGATATCCCAGCAGAAAACAGTCCAAGAAGAAATAATGTATGCGTAAACAATACTACCCACGGGGAGCTTTAACCCCTCAGCTATTTCTGGAAATAAACCCATAAGCCCCTGTAACCCGAGAATTCCCCCAATGACATGTAAGGGGAAAGCGAAAAGAATCCATGGAAACCACAAGTTAAAGTAGCTAAGTTCATCGTACAATGGTGGTTTAGGAATTCCAGGAACGTTATCTATGAAGGCATAGGTCTGAATAACTCCACCAATACATATGAAAGCTAAGACAGCAGATAGGATAAGACTATTCAAGCTAGGTTTCAAAATATTTAAAATCGCTTTGAAAAGCATAGGTATTTTCCTCGATAGTATGAGAAACATTAAGAATACTTAACACTTACCACCATAGTTAGTAATGCGATATAAACTTAGTGTGGCGAGGTTACGGACAAGAGGTTACGCTTTCGCTAAAGCTAAAGGTACTACCTTAATTCCGAATGCCGGGTCAACGTCGAATGCTATTGTTGAATCAGCTGGTTCGCTTGCTCCTCTAATCTTAATTATCCTCATAACCTTAACTAGCCTACCACCTATTTCTGCGAAGTCAAGCTTAATGTAGCTATCACTTATAGCCTTAACCCTAACCATAACATCCTCTGGTAGAACGGAGGGATGTAAAGTTAGGATAATGAGTTTTCCTTCGCGAACAATTGTTCTAACTTTGGTAAGAAAGTTTAGTACAATACTTATATCAGCATATACTGCTAATACGCTAAATGAGTCAACTATGAAAATATCGTACTCATCTTTCATATAAGCCATGTAATCTCCTAAAATACGAAGTAGCTTTTTCGCAACATTTTTAGTCCATTTAATGCCTTCCAAGTGTACAGGTACAACCCTTATAAGGCCTTTAAGAAAGTCTTCTGTTAAATCTAGGCTTACCTTACGAGTTTGCATAATGAGCTCTCTAACACCAGCCTCCGTAGTAACATATATTACTCTCTTATTTGACCTAACCGCGCCATAGGTTATTTGTTGTACTAAAATGCTCTTACCTGTTCCATGACCTCCCTCTATTGAGAGAAGATTAGGTACAGGTATTCCACCGCCAAGCCTCATGTCTAATTCTCCATTACCTGTTGAAAGAACGTAGCCTTTAAGCCCTTTAATTTCCTCATTTATTTTAGAAGATACCTTATTCTTTAATCCATACATGCCTTATCCCTTAGAGTGCTGCTTATTCTCCTTATTTACTAGTTCAAAGAATTCCTGAGCCATTTTCTTCTCTGCTTTCTCGGTAGCTGGTAAAACTTTCTTAACTACGTCGCTACTCGTTAAGCCTAGTGCTTGAATTAGTTCGTAAAGGTATTTTGCCTGCTCATTAATATCAAGGTTTAATGATTTAAGCTCGTTTACAGTCTTAACTATCTTCTTAAGAACATTACCTATATTTTCATCGATAACACCTATTTCAACGTAGCTGCTAATTAACTTCTCTAGAACATCTGAGGGAACGCGCTCCGTAATCTTATTAACCCATTCTGCGAGCCTTGCATATAGGCTAAAGTTTATCTTACTTTCCCTTCTCATAGCATCTTCTTTCTCTTCCTGTTTTCTTTTAACTTCTTCACCTGTTTGAACGCTCCCTACAAACTTTACGGTCTGATATGGTAGAGCTTGTTGGGTCGTAGGAGTACTGGGTTGGACCGTAGGATAATGGGTTACAAGTGCTATTGGTGAGTAATGTGTTGGCTGCGAATTAGCTTTTGCTTTTTGAACATTTCCTAGCGTTTGTTCTTCTGCTTGCTCTTCGCTAAGTGGAGTTTTACCATATTTTCTTAATACATTAAATGGGTTATCTATTTCAGCAATAGTGGAGCGCAGGTCAACTAGTGTAGCTTTAATACCTTCAACGCTTGTCTCAATATACTTCCTAATTTCGGTAACTTCATTTTCCAGCGAACTTATTTTCTCCATTATTTCAGGCGGTATTTGAACCTGAACTTGCTTTAATTCCTCTTTCCTTTCTTCTTCCTCTTTGGCTTTCTCCTGTGGAGAAGGAAGCTTAGCCGCTTGCTGTACAACTTTCGTACCGGGCTCTGTTTGAGAAGTAGGTTGCATTTTTTCTTCCCGTATTTCGCTCAGCTTAATAACTTCAACAGGCCTATTACCTATCTTTTCAGCCATTTCTTTGGAAAATTCTTTGCTACGGATATTAGTAGGAGCCTTGCCTTTACCTTTTTCTCCAGCTTTAACAATGTAGGTACTACCCACTACTTTGCCTACAACTCTATGGACCATTACCCGGCATATTGGGCAATTACATGCCCAAACACTACGCTTCATAATTAACCTCCACCGAGCCTCGTTAAACTTAGCAATGATGTATTCTCATATGCCATAATGTTTAATCTATAAGAACTAGATTAAGCACTCAACCACGAGATTATGTAAAAATTAAGGCGATTCTCCATATTTTGAAAAATTATTTTGTTAAGGTAAAAACGTAAATAACAATAGAATATACTATTAATGCTCTCTTACATCACCCGTTTCCCACTAGGTGGTTATTCTTATATTTTATATGAGTTTATGGTTGCACCTAGCGGGTTCCACCTTGCCCAGGGGGTTGCCTTCATGGCTCACCCCTTTAGGTTCATGGGTGGTGGTTGAGCCCAACGGCGCGAGGCTCCCATCTAAATTGTGTCCTTCGGGCTTGAAGCAAAGCTTCCATCATCCCATATGGTCTCCACGAAATACAGCTAAAAACCAAGCAATATAAACTTTCCCTCCGAACATCAAAATCTTTTCTACCTCACATAATTAGCTTATTCTCTGGGAGTTTCTTAGTTTACAGATAGTTACGACTGTCTGTAATCATGTGCCTGCATTTAGCCATTATTTGGAGTTGTTGAGAT
>NJED01000012.1 GCA_002254745.1 Desulfurococcales archaeon ex4484_217_1 | reverse complement strand
TAGGACTAAACCCTAAAGAGGCATACCAGAACCTACAAAGACCTTAAAAGACCTACAACCCAGAAACAGCAACTCACCCTCTTATCTTATCTAAGTTTCTAATCATGATTTCCTTTAAACTGTTATAAGCTTCATCAACAGATTTACCTCTAGGAGAGCATTTCAATTTATTATTTAAAATTAGTGTTGGAAGTTTTGAAATTCCAAGCTCATCCATTAAATCTAATGCTTCTATAGCCCCTACAATGGTGCATGAAACGTTACCGCATGCAGTAACGATGTTAGCTAATGCTTCAGCTATATCTGGGCAACCTGTAGGGCATAGAGGTGAAGTAAACATTTCTATGTCTAATTTATTTAATTGCCGAAGAATATCCACTAAATCCTTAGGTACTTTAGCTTTCACTGACTTAGCAAGCATTATTAGGTTTTTCTCAATAACCCTAACCATATGGCAACACATCCAACCGACGTACCTTAGTCTTCCATTGAAAATACCGAAAAACACAGTCATAGGAGCTCTTGTTTTCTTAAAATATTCATGCTCCTTTTCAATAACTTCTACAGTTAATCCCAAATTCAGCCTATTATCTGCGCCACATATTTCCTCAATCATCTCCTTACATGTCACACATTTAGGTCCTACGTAAATTGCGACCCTACATGCTTTCATAGTTTCTCTCCCCATAACTACCAACATTACGCCCTTATTCCGCTATTAGTGTACTTCTGTATTTTTAAAGTTTAAAATAAAAGTACCTAACATAATTTTAAATAAACATGAGAAACGTGGCCATATAAGGGTGGGTTTTTTGAATATACCTTATGTAGACTCGCACTGCCACCTTTACGAGTATGATATTAACGACATGGTAGAATATTTGAAGGTACTTCTTATTGCTGCAGTTTCAGACGATCTTGAATCTTCTATTGAAACCCTAAATTTAGCTTCTAAATTCAATAACATTGTACCATGTATTGGGGTGCATCCTTGGGAGGTGGGCAATACTCCTAGAGAACATGTTAAAGAAGTAATTAACCTTATAGGTAAATACGATGTTAAATGTTTAGGTGAAATAGGTCTAGATAGAAAATTTGTTCCTGAAACGATAGACAGGCAAAGAGAATTCTTCATGGAGTTTCTTCAAGCAGCACGAGAGTATGAGTTGACTGTAAACATACATGCAGTAAATACATGGAGCGAAGTCCTAGAACTTCTTAGAAAATACGATATTGAGAAAGCGGTTTTCCACTGGTATACAGGACCCATAGAACTCGTAGACGAAATAACATACTCAGGCTACTTTATTTCAATAAACCCTGCTTTCACAATTCAAGACAAGCATAGAAGGATCATAGATTACTTAGACTTAGAATTCCTACTTACTGAAAGTGATGGACCCTATATTTATCGTGGTTTGAAACTTAACCCGCTAATGGTGAAGAAAACCGTAGAATATGTTTCAAAGGTAAAGAGGCTTAGTGTTGAAAATGTCAAGAAAATTATTTACAATAACTTTAGAAAATTATTTACTGTTTAACAGAACATGTTTCTAAACAGCATAGTTTTAGGTGATTATCCATGGTACGCATCTTGGGCTTAAATGGATCGCCTAGAACATACGGTAATACTTACAAATTGCTGAAGATAGCCTTGGAAGCAGCAAAGAAACTTGGTGCAACAACAGAAATCATTAATCTTTACGAGTATGATATTAAAGACTGTATTGGATGTTTATCCGATGAACCTCTAGCATGCAGATATCCTTGTGTTATTAACGATGATATGAAGAGAATATATGATGAAATACTTAAAGCTAATGGGGTGATTTTTGCAACACCAATATACTGGTTCTCTCCATCCGGTGTAATTAAAAGAGTAATTGATAGGTTAACTGCTTTAGAAAACATGATTTTCGTTAGCGGTAGAAGTTGGGTTGAGGGCAAGGTAGCCGGCGTTATCGCAGTAGGTAACGATAGTGGTGAAATACAGCTCATATCCTTAATGTATGCTACGCTAAACTCCATGGGTTTTATAATACCTCCATTTGCGCTATCCTTCTTTAACATGCGAGGTGATGTTTTAAACGATGATGAAACACTCTTGGAAGCAGCTAATGTAGGTAGATCTGTTACATTAATGGCTAAACTTGTTAGCGAATTTAAAGGTGTATGGTTTGATGTTAAATTGAGAGAATGGGTTTCTAAGATTAAAGATGAAATCAAAAGGGTTACTGAGGAGAATAAGGAGAAAGTATTTAGGGAGAGAAGCAAAATAATAACAAAACTTATGCGGGAATAAGTATTGACTACTCTAGCACAGGAAATTTTTGGGAAAATACAGAAAACCATTAGCAATTACGTTATAGACAGGTTAAGGGAAATAGAGTTAATGACAGTAGCTCTCTTAAGTAGAGGACATATGCTTATCGAAGGCCCTCCGGGCACAGCAAAAACATTGATGGCCAAGCTATTTGCCGAAGTTCTAGGTTTAAAATTTAAAAGAATACAAATGACCCCAGACATGATACCTTCAGACATAATTGGTGCGAAAATAGTAGACCCTAAAACAGGAGAACTAAGGACTATTTTAGGCCCCATATTTGCGAACATAGTCTTAATTGACGAGATAAATAGAGCATCACCTAAAACCCAAAGCGCGCTATTAGAAGCTATGCAGGAAAGATGTGTCACCATAGAAGGTGACACTTACAACTTGCCCGAACCTTTCATGATAATTGCTACACAAAACCCATGGGAAAGTGAGGGTGTATTTCCGCTACCTGAAACACAAATTGACCGGTTCAGTTTAGCCATAAGCCTAGACTATCCTAATCCTGAAATAATACTAGGTGTTTCGCCAAGAACATCAGTTATTCTCTTAAGAACAGCTAAAGCTCTTGCAGCAATACGCGGAAGAAAATACGTTATACCCGATGATATAAAGTATCTTACACCGTATGTTCTATGGCATAGAATAAGGCTTAACCCTAGAGTAGCAGGGTATGGAACGCCAAGGGAAAATTACGCTAAGATAGTAAATATAATAAATGAAGAGATATTAAGGAAAATTAGAGTTCCATGGTAGATTACGTACGATGCTTTTCAATAGCTCTAACAAACAATATTATCGAAATACCGTAGACTGTTATCACTGATGTTAGAACGTTTATCCAGGAAATAACTACCAACATTGCTTCTATGATAACTATCAAAGCTAATATTTGAGCTAGACTGCCAATTTCAAAATGTTTCACGTCAGCTGTAAACGCTATAGCTATTATGGAGACTAGTCCTAGAAGAACAAGTGAGAGTTCAAGATAATTTAAACCTATATTTAATATGATAAAGTTACACGGAGCCAAGCTATTTTCAAGACCAAGGGTTTTCGACTTAAGCATAATTATATATGCTAATCCAGCACCCAGTATTACAGCGTACGGTCTCCTTGAAAATACTGATGAGAGTAACCATAGGGATAGAATTAAAGGAAATGATGTACCAGCATATGAGGAAATAGCGGTACCAGCAAAGAGTAGTAGTATATAAAGCTTGTATTTCTCAAGAAGCACAGTATAAGATGATAAGGCAAAGAAGACTATACATAGTATTTTATGAAGCACATCTACGGTAATTACTTCAGCAATATATAGTACTGGTAATATTGCTGAAATGATAAGTAGCAGATAGTCGTATGACACATTTTCCGTATTGTTTCTCATATGATCTCCTCCAGGAACTTCTCAAAATCCATTGAGCATGAAATTAGTCGCACCTCTCTTAGGTTTAGTGTTAAAACTTCTCTTAAGTACTTCCTCTTAAGTTCCTTCAGCAGCTCATCTAATCCCCTGATTTCACTTAGTAACTCATAGTTATCAGAAATAGGCATAATAACAAGTATAGGGGTGCCTATTCCCAGAAACCACCTACGAAATCTAAGCAGCGTCAAATAATCTACAATAATAATCCCCTCAAAGCCCCTTATTAACGCGGCTAGTAGCTCATCATCAGACATTCCGTTGTATGTGCTTAGAATTCTGTGGAGTTCATTAAAACTCTCTACCTGTTTCAGGACATTGTTAAACGCTAGGCTAAAGGAACGACCAAGCATGTTGCATTCAATGAAAATCCTATAAACACCATATAAGGCTAAGCTGTATGCTCTACGGAAAAAGTGTGCGAAATTCCTACTAATTAAGAACATTACCTTTAATTCTTGGGGTTCTACCATCTTACCGTGTGCTTTACTAATAAAGCTTTTTACGCGTAAACCTCCGGGCATTAGCATACTCCTAAATACTATTCTTTTTAAACTATCACCGGGTGCGTAGGGTTTTACCCTATCAAATAGAGGTTCATAATGTTCTCTTATACCGGAGACGCCATAAGCAGGGATTCTAAAAGGCATCTTAGCATGGGTTTTAGGCGGTCTTACACTAAGTTTTCTCGGAATTTCAAAGAAAATAACGTTCTCAAATAGACCTAAAGGGTCTCTTACATGGACTCTAAGAGGCTTCCATTCATGTAGTCCGGGAATTAAAGGCATTATAGAATATGTAAATTCTATATAAGCACCCTTATCTAACACTCCCTTATAACATGGTTTTCCTTCAATCACTTCAATAGTATTTGGTAAATTATCATATACTTCAACATAAACTTTCCTAAGACTTCCTATTTTAATGTGTACATTAGCTATTTCTCCAAAATCTATAATGCCTGGTGTTATGTACGATGTTACGGATATTTTGGGCTTAAATGTGGTTAAGGATACCAATAAGTAAAGTAAGATGGCTGAGGGTAAAACGGCAACTAATACTGAAGGATATAAGATAAATGTTAAAAGTAAAACTATAACTGAGCTCAGGACTATATTCATGGTTTTACTGGTAACATATATCATTTTCTTTCACTTACCATACAATGAATTTTTTCATAAATTTTCCCGATTACAACGTAGTCTCTTTTCCTTCTACATAATCTTCTCAGCTTCGCTAAAACAATAGATAAGCTTATTTTGCGCGTAACTTTCATTGCATATTCTTCAGATAAGCTTCTTGCTCGGAGGAGGATTGCATTTTCAAGAGAAGTGATTTTACCTTCGTAGAATATATGGACTTCCTCCATAGTTAAAGGCAGATTCTCGATACTTACCTTACGTAGCGTCCACAGCAATAATAAAGACATTGTGATGAGAACTATTATTTCAAAAAGTAATCCCTCACTTATCACATATTTCACCATTTATGCTTGTAAAGCTTTCTTAACCTATTATAAAATTCTTTAACGCTACCCTTGCCGTAACTGAGATGCTCGTATGCTTCCAAAGTGGATAGTAAAGCTTTTTTCAATTCTAAATTAATAACATGCCTGCATATTTTCTCAATAACCTCTCTTGGTGTTTCATAATCATTCACAGTTAGGCTGTATTTCTTACTTAGGTTTTTGAGAATCTTTTTGAATTTAAGACCTAATGTTCTTTCTTCCTTATAGAGTCTAAGAAGCTCACTAAATACTACCCTAGCATCTGAAGTAGAATATGCCAGTACAATGAAACCCAATAATATGTACGGTACTAGATCCCATATATTTATTTCAAGAGATGATAGTGTTTTTTCTTCGAAACTTAACTCAGTGTATGTTTCATTTCCAAACTCTAGCTTCTCAAGCTTAATTCTCTTTCCACTTCTTAAACGTTTTGAAGCAAAGTTCCCTTCAACCAAGGCGATGTTCTCTAAAGCTGATCTTAGCGTTCTTCTGAAGGATCTTGTAGTTGCAGCTACTTCCGGCGATGGTTCATAAGGTACCCAGCCAACGTAAGGTATTAGAATTTCGACCCACATGTGTCCTGGTTCCCTATAGATTATTGTTCCATTAGCTAAAACTTCACCTAGGTATCCTATAACAACTCTTGTTCTCAACCCCATAAGTCTTAATATTATTGCTGCTGCGCTAGCATAGTGTATGCATGTGCCTTTTTTCTTTTCAAATAAGAAGTAGTCAACTAAGTCCTTGCCTGGAGGTGTTTCAATATCTTCCTTAGAATAATTAGTATTTTTTATTAGGAAATTCCTAATGTACAGTAGTAGTTCGCCTAATGTTCTATTTTCGAACTGTGCATATATTTCTTTGGACATGTTATATACTCTTGGTGTTACGCTTAAGGTGAGCTCTTTATTTGTTCCAATAATGGTTTTATTTGTTATTTTAACGAGGTCTTTTAGCGTAGCTTTTGAAGCTATAAAAGTCTTACCCATAGGGTAAATATCATGTGCAGGAATTATTCCATATATTATTCTTTTAGTAGCGTTTAAACTCCCAAAAAGTATACCTGATGGTTCGTAAAGTACAGGGTGAGGAGATTTAACATACGATATTCCTTCAGGAACTATCAGCGGCTGAGGGTAAGGTATTATATAGAGTTCTCCAAGCCTAGGTAACTTATTAGGGTTTAATGTAAGTATTACTTCGAATTCTTCGAAAATACCTGTCCTGTAGGCTATAATTGATGTTTCAGGATATTCTTCTAAAGTAATTTCTGAAATAGTCCATCCTCTACCAGTATATACATCAAGAGCTATTAGTCTAAGATATTTTGATCCGCCATTAGCTTTAGCTACTATCTGTTTCTCCTCAATGTTACAGGGTTTAGGTTCAACGTAGGGTAGTACTTGGTTTAGTTCTGATGTGGTTCCTATGGTTATACTGGGTTTTATTATGTAGTTTAAGAACACTTCAGTAGGAGAACTCAGTATAGCTAAGGCAAGTATTAGTGTAGATGCGAGTAGTAATATTGATCTCATGACAACTATCCTAGCTCTTATCTTCACTATAAGCTTAGTTGTTAGAATTATTTAACGTTTAAAAGCACTAAGCACTCCATCATGTAAAATAATGTTCTCTATTACCTCTTTAACGCACTCTCCATTAGCTTTATCACATATGTAATCTGCAACTTTCTTTACTTCCTCAACGGCATTTGCCGGCGCTACTCCAATATCTGCTTCTCTAAGTAATGCTACATCGTTTTCTCCGTCCCCTAGCGCTAATACCATACCTTTGACCTTTAATGTTTCCTTAATTCTTCTTAGTGCTAAATCCTTCCCGCTGTTTTTAGGAGCTATTACTAACCTGTTCACGTTCTTAATTATATCAACGTAGTCTTGTAAACCATGTTTTACAATAATCTCTTTTACTTTTCCAGAATAGGTTATGCTATAAACTAATACCACTCTTCCTACAGACTTAGGTCTTATGTTTTCTGCTAAGAATAATTCTCTTATTCTATTCCACTCCTTAGGCTTACACATTACGCATTTTCCGTTGTAAATAAAAACTGTTCCATTTTCAAAAGCTAGAATATCGCTTAGTAACCTAATATTTTCGGGAACTGTTTTACCTGAGCCACTAGTTACAATTGCTAATTTTATCCCATGCTTTCTAGCTTTGAGAAGAGCTTCTATAACATCAGAGCTTACACTCCAAATGCTTGATTTTTTCTTAAACGATAAAGTTCCATGGTAGTCGAGGGCTATTAGCTCGATTTTCATATTACACATCAGCTTGACACCATTGCTTTTATTTTAACTTCATCACCTTCTTTCCATGGCTTTTCTCCTGTAGAATCTGTAAAAATTACTTTGAGAAATTTTCCATTTATATATGTTCCTATACCTTTAACCTTAATACTGTCTACAAAAACCTCTATGGGAGCAATAAATAATAGGCTTAAGGGGTAAGTTTTAGTAACATAGCCTAAGTGCATGAAGTCCCAATATACGGCATCCCCTATGGAAGCTTTTACCTTGTCTTTTAGTAGTATTCCACCAAGACCATAATGAGGTATGCCGGCATCAACGTACCCTAAGCTATTACCTACTTTCACCGCTAACGCAGTTAAGTAATTTATTATTCCTTTGGGTTTAACCCACATACAGTATTTTCCTATTTCAACTACAGTAAATACTCTAGGTGAAGAACATACTGTTCCTTTTATCTTCCTTATCGTAGGGGCTATGTTTAATGTAAAAGCCCCTCTAGCCCTGTAGGGGTCTTTTGAAGGTCTTATCTCAAAATGCGCATGGCTATCACTCCATGGACATAAATACCCTGAAACAATGCATTCACCGAAGAAGTCTCCTAGATATAGTTTTTCACCTACACTAACTTTAGGGTTAACATGCAACACTTTAAGCACTTTATTTCCGCCTAAGTCGAGGAGGGTTAATGGTTCTTTATTCCATCCATTAGCCCTGTATTTGGGTGCATTAAACCATCTTATTTTCTTAACCTTAGCTTCATCAACAGGTAAGAGTGCTTCATTATTCTTAAAGTAAATATCTATAGCAGTAGTGTTTCTGTGACCGACGTAGGGGGAGTCGTAGAAACTATACTGAGTACCTTCCGGTATTCTTAAGTGAACCCCTGCTGCCTCAGCTACGGTTTCGAAACCCATTTCTAACCTTATCCTCAATAGTTCTACATAGAAAGAGAAGAGTCATCCAATATATGGGTGCTGCTAAATAGTGTACTATGATCCATTAGAGCTTACCGAAGCTGTAAGGAAAATAGTTGTTCGCAGCAATGGAGAAGTAGAGCTTAGGAAGTACTATAGGTTTCGCGGAGGTCGATGGTACGGTGGTATAGCTACAGCTGATAGTGTCGGATGTAATTTGAGGTGCAAGTTTTGCTGGAGCTGGAGGCCTAGAGATAATATGAGTAAATATGGGCGCTTCTATACGCCTAAAGAAGTTTACATGAAACTCGTAAGCATTGCCTCGAGAAGAGGTTATAAGCAACTAAGAGTTAGTGGCGGAGAGCCAACGATTGGGAAAAAACATTTAATTCAGCTGCTCGAACTTCTTAAAGAAACAAACTACTTATTTATTCTAGAGACTAATGGTATACTTTTAGGTGCCCAAAGAGATTTCGCCAAGGAAATTTCAAGGTTCAAAAACGTACATGTTAGGGTATCGTTAAAAGGATGTACTCCTGAGGAATTTGCCATGCTTACGGGAGCTAAGCCTGAAGCATTTAGTTTACAATTAAATGCTCTTAAAAACCTTGTTAATTACGGTGTATCTGTACATCCAGCTGTAATGCTAAGTTTCAGTACTAAAGAGAACTTTGAATTACTGGTGGAAAAGTTAAGAGAAATAGATGAGGAACTTGTTGAGGAACTTGAACCAGAATACGTTTTTCTATACCCTCATGTTGTTAAACTGTTAAGGAAATATGGTTTAAAACCGCGGATAGCATATAGTCCGGACAATATCCCGGAGGAGCTTATTTAACCTTTACGCAAAGCCTTCTTAGCGGACATATGTTGCACTTGTTCCTAGAGCAATATAGTTTATCATGAACGTAAGCTACTGTTTGAATCCATGAGGAAAGATTCTTAAACACCTTCATAGCAAGTGCTTCTACACATTCATAAGCGTGAGGACATTCATCACATGTATATCTAGCACAAAAATTCTTATTAGGCTTCCTCTTAAATTTGAGAAGATCAAGGTTCTCTAGGAACCTAGTGAAATGTATATCGACAGGTACTATGTAAGGTGCTTTCCTTGTGAACATTAAATATGCATTAGCAACTTTTGGACCTACGAATCTACATGCAAGTAGGGCTCTTTTAATGTTCCTTATATCTTCCCTATTTAATGCTCTATCGTTCTTAACAATGTTTATGCAATGTTTAATAATAGTATTGGCTCTCTTTAATTGGTAGCTTTTGCTTAAGTCTGTTAAGTTAATAGACTTAATGTTTAATCCTTTCTCTACTAAGGATGCGACATGCTTAACCCACTTTACTACATTTGCATGGTAGTTTGTTCTTTGCGAAAGAATAGTAGCTAAGAATATCAACTCTTTATCATAGGGATTTATGGCGATTCTTATCTTCTCGTAGGCATTAATTATATATTCTACTTTGTATCTTACGCTTCTACTTAGCTCGTCCAAATATTTTCTTGGCTCATACCATAACCCTGAAAGAAGATTAATGGCTTCAATATTGTTAATGTTTGATTTTACAAAGCCATTTTTAACTTTAAGTCTTAACCCCTTAAAGACCCCATATACTTTAACCCAATAACCTTTACCTACTTTGTTAAATAGGGATGATGTAAATGAAGGGAACATTGTTAAATCTAAATCGTATTCTCCTCTTATAGGTATTTTAACCATTACTCATACCTTAGAGCG
Organism: Desulfurococcales archaeon ex4484_217_1; assembly: GCA_002254745.1. Classification (GTDB taxonomy): domain Archaea; phylum Thermoproteota; class Thermoprotei_A; order EX4484-217-1; family EX4484-217-1; genus EX4484-217-1. The sequence goes on along the minus strand of NJED01000012.1, from coordinate 2,201 downwards.
CGAGCGGGCTCAAGTTTTGCCGCTCTATAAGCTGGAGGTAGTGCACCTATTAATGTTAAGAGGAGTGTTATTGAAGCTACCATGATTAATGTCTGATTGCTTACCATAAACTCTATTCCTCCTAAGCCCCCTCTAGGCCCTCTAAACCCTAAGAAGCCTCCTTGTATAAGCATCGACCCTACAAATATTCCTAATGGAACACCAGCAGTTATTGCTATTACCGCTAATATTAGGGCTTCTAGGACTATGTTGAGTAATACTTCGTACTTTCTTATTCCAAGCGCTCTTAAAACCCCTATAACTCTGGTTCTCTCCATGACTGTAGTGAACATGGCATTCATAACCCCTACGGAGGCAACTATTAGAGTTACGGATGCTATACCTCCTATAATTATTGTAAAGCTTTTTAAACTTTCAACTATGGATTTAACTATATCCTTTATAGCGAATATTACGATGCTTTTACCGTACAAGTATCTTAGTTGCTCAGTTATGAAGTCTACGTTGTCCACGCTATCAGCCGTAACTATGAGTTCTCCGTATCCGATGATTCTACGGCCAGATGCTTCTTCGATAAGTTTTTTAACAGCATCATAAGGTACTATAAGTGATTCGTCAATGTAACCTATGAAGGTAAAGCCGTAGCGTTCAAGTACTCCTTCAACTCTTAAAGCTATACGTGCATTTCTAAGACTAACGTAGATTACGTCTCCTACTCTAATTTTCAAACCTTTTTCCTCTATTTTAGATGATAAAGATGAGCCTATAAGGCAACCATATGTTGAAGTGGGGGTTTTTGCTCCTTCCTTAACCTCTAAGTCCGGTATGACTAGAGCTATTTTCTCTTTAGGTAAACCTATGATTGCAGCCTCTTCTCTTAATCCACCATAATTTATCGAAACTCTTGCTGTTAACCTCGGAGAAACAGCTACTATATGAGGTATTCTCTCTATTTGAGAAATATCTGCCCATGTAAAACCTTCTGCTGTTGTGTGGGCTACATATATGTTGTTTAACCCGCCTTTAGCAAATATTGAAGCTAAGGAATACGTTACACTATCGTTAACCGTTAGTACTGTAGTTAAGAGAATTACGCCTATTAAAATACCTAAGAGAGACCTAAGAGAGTTAAAACGCTTCTTAAGGTTCTACTCCTAAGTCCCTTGATAGAAAACTTCAATAAGTCTATTATGTTCAAGCACTCTTCCACCTCGTGTATCGGCCCATCCCATAATAAATCCTATGATTAGTGTTACTGCTGAGAGCCCTATTATAATTGGCAATATTTCCTCATACTTTATGGGGGTTATTTTTTCTTTTTCCTCGGCAATACCTATGGTTTTAATGCTAATTTCTTCTGTGGTTTCATGCCATTCCATATCTGGTCCATAATATTTTGCAGAAAGTTTTAAACTATACTTTCCTATTCTCTCTGCTGAAGCATAAATTAGAAAACTTGTTCCTTCACCTGCAGCTAATGTTCCGAGGTATGTTGTCGGGTTTTCTACCGTTAAACCTTCCCCTAATGCTTGCGCATATACTGTCAAGTATTTAGCGTCATAGTCTCCTACATTTACTAGCTGTCCTCTAATAATCACGCTGCTGCCTGATGTAGTGTACTGTACTTCTGTAAACACGACTTCTGCTTTTCTTGCTAAAGGGATTATGTACGTTTTAGTGTACGTACCCGAAGCTTGCAGGGTCTTGTATATAACTGAGATAGTTATAGGCAGGCCGTTTACTTGAACATCAGGTGGGCAGTAAACTTTAGCGCTAGCTTCAAAGCTTCCTGGCTTATCGGTTAAAATATGTGCTTTAGGTTCATAATCAAGTATGGATAATGCGTCTGAATGGAAGTCTATGTTTAATTCTACAGGTTCATTACCTACGTAAACAACATTGAAGTTTATGTTCTGAACTTTTCCCTTTTCCAGCTTCTCTGTCAAGAGCTCTGTATAAACGTATGTTCTACCAGATATTGGTAGGCTAAACTTTACTTCCCATTTTCGCTCCTCAGGTAAAGGAGCTAGTATCGTGTATTTAATCTTAAGTCGGAATGTGTAATTTCCTTCAGGAGTGTTTAGCGGCACTATTACCTTAAACATTAGCGGAAGTATTTGTCCCTTGGGAACAAATTCCATGTGCGAGGTTTTTACAATACTTCCTCCATCTAGGCCTGTAAGGGGTTTGGGCAGGTACAA
>NJED01000011.1 GCA_002254745.1 Desulfurococcales archaeon ex4484_217_1 | reverse complement strand
GTTGCCGAGTTAAGGAGGAGAATACAGCAGCTAGAATGGAAGCAGCAAACATCAATCTTAACATTAGATCAGGAGAAAGAGTTAATAGAGCAAATAGCTAAGCTTGAAGAAACACTAAGCCAAGCTATCAAGGCTAAGGAGTTAAAAAACACCGTAACTGAATTGAAAGCCAAGCTAATTAAAGAAAGAATAGAGATAAAGGCTATAAGAGAGGAATTGCAGAAGCTATATTCTAAGCTGAATAAGTTAAAATCCGAAATAGAAGACCTATCGCAAAAAGCAAACATTATCGGAGAGGAAATTAGCAAACTAGGAAACGAAATAGGCGAATTGAAAGAAATGCTAAATAGAATAAGTAGAAAGCTATCTGAGAATATAGGAAAACTAAGTAAGCTAAGGGAGAAGTATAATGAATTAAACGAAATTAAGAGAAAATTGGAAATACAGGAAATTGTTGAAAAGAAGAAACGTGATATAGAAAAGAAAATAGGTAAAAGGAAAAGACTTGGCCTTGACGAACTAAGGATACTGCTATGCGAAATCAGCGAAGATGAGTAGCGTAGTTTAAGAACATTAATGGCATGGATTTCAGCTATAGGTAAGAGTAAAAAATTAGATAAGACTTTTAATACAAAAAATTAAACGGGAAGCAAACTAGAGTTTGCGAAGGAATAAAAATTATGAGCTTTGACAAGAGAAAGAAAATTGTAGTACTTTGTGTCGATAGAGATGCAGATATTAGAGTATTGAATATAAAAACTCCAATAATAGGTTTCAATAATGTTCTGAAAGCAGCTACGGAATACGCTATAAAGAAACCTGAAGATGCAGATACCAACGCGCTTTTTGCGGCATTGAATACCGCTAAAAGGCTTAAAGAGGAAGGATTCAATGTAGAAGTAGCCATAATAGCCGGAGACCCCGTGGACGACTTAAAAGCAGGAATAAGAGTTAAAGAGGAAACTAAAGAGGTCCTAGATAAAACAGGTGCATCCTCAGCAATAATTGTGAGTGATGGTGCCGATGATGAACTTATAATACCTATAGTTAGTTCTCTTACACCAATAGAGTCTGTTAGGAGAGTTATTGTTGAGCAATCTCGTGGTGTAGAAGAAACTTACATCCTAATAGGTAGGTATTTGAGGAAAATAATCGGGGAACCAAGGTTTTCGAGAATATTTTTGGGAGTACCAGGGGTCATAATACTTGTTGCATCTATTTTTACTGCTATAGGTTTGATAGACAAGGCTATGTTGGCTGCTTTAGCTATAATTGGTTTCACAATGATATATCGTGGTTTCTCGTTAGATAGGAAAATTGAGGAATGGTGGGAATCATCGCCAGTAATTTTCGTCTCAGCAATATTAGCTATATTCTCATTGGTTTTAGGTACATTATACACCTTGCTAACTGTAGATTTAAGTAAGGGAGTATTAGCCTGGAGTAAAGCAGTATATATTATAACTCCCTTCATAATAACTTCCATTGTTCTTCTCCTTGGAGGTAAAGCTATAGTCAAGGTTATTAGAAGAGACATTAAGGTTTGGCATGAAGCAGTAGGGTTTGTTTTCACAGTCTTACTATTCAAAATACTCAACATAACCGCGAAAATTCTTGAACAGGTAGCTTACACTAGCCCAGGCGAAATAATTAACCCCATTTTATCATCAGAACTGTTCCTATGGCTTGGAGTAACTATCGGAGTCATAGGTCTTCTCACAGGCTTGTTCACAATAATTGAAAAGAGTGTAAGAGAGGATATTCTGAGGAAGAGGGCTCTAGCTAGACTTAGAATTAGAGCTAAGCTGAAAAGGTTAAAAGCAGTTATGAAAATTAAGGAGAAAACCTAGGCACCGAATCTTCTCTCTCTTCTCTGATAGGATCTTATAGCTCTCCAAAAATCTATTTTCCTAAACGAAGGCCAATGGACATCGCAAAAATGCAGTTCTGAATAGGCTGATTGCCAAAGTAGAAAACCGCTCAATCTCTCTTCGCCTGAAGTTCTTATTATCAAATCAGGTTCCGGGTTAGGCAAATCTCTAGTATACATGTATTTTGAAAGAATATCCTCGTTTATTTCATCAAATTTTACCTTACCTTCTAAGACATCCTTCACCAATGACTTTACTGCGTCTACTATTTCCTCTCTACCACCATAGCATACTGCTATGTATAGGTGTCTTTCATTAAAGTTCTTAGTTTTCCTTTCAAGCTGTTCAGCTAAATCCTTGATGTATTTCGGTAGAATGTTTTTTCTTCCAATAACCTTAACTCTAACTTTCTTCTTGACTATTTCTTCGGAATTTAGCAGTGTTTTAAGTCCTTCAGCTATTAGCTGAAATATATGTTCTACTTCATCTCTAGACCTTTTCCTCAAATTATCTATGGACAAAGCATATACCGTTAACGTTTTAATTCCTAGGTCTAAGCACCAATTAATAACCTCTTTCATCCTTTCATAGCCGTATAGATGCCCTATTTTAGGATCTAACCCCAATTTCCTCGCCCATCTTCTATTTCCATCAGGTATAATGCCCACATGCTTAGGTATCGGCCCGTTCCTTATTTGCAACCACAGCCATTTCTCATATATCTTATACACAGGCTTTAATAGGAAATTCATTAAACTAAAAAATCTAGGCGGTGGAAAGTTTTTTAGCATTAAACCCGTACCCTCAATACCCTCAATGTTTTACCTTGCAAGATATTCTAAAAGTAAAAGTTTATATTTCTCACTATCTGATAGAAATCCACCGTAATAGAGGAGTTGAGGACGTAAATTATGAGCTACTACCAGGGAAACGATGCCAAAAAAACTTCCGGCGGTAAAAAAAGGCCGTGGAGAAAGAAAAGAAAGTATGAGTTAGGAGGCCCATTTACGGAAACTAAGCTTGCTGAAAGGGAATTAAGAATTGTAGAGAGAGTATTTGGCGGAAATTATAAGGTAAAACTAAAATACGCCCATTACATTAATGTCGTTGATCCCGAGACAGGTAAAGCTCAAAAAGTAAGAATACTTAGAGTCTTAGAAACCCCTGCTAACAGAGAATATGCTAGGAGAAACATTATAGTAAAAGGAACTATAGTGGAAACAGAAATAGGTAAAGCAAAAATAACTTCAAGACCAGGCCAAGACGGCGTACTAAATGCCGTTCTAATAAGAGAGTAGAAAGAGGATCCTTACTTTTGTCTAGGAAGTATAAGGGAAAATACATCATAGTATGGTTGTCAAACATTGACTCTGCAAAAACTAGAAGTAAAGGTAGAAAAATACCGTTAAAAGACGCCGTAAAGTCTCCTAAGCTTAAAGAACTTGTTGAGGCTGAAAACAAAAAGGAAAATCGAATTACTAAGAGAATTAGCTTCTAAAATTAAAGAAATTAGAACAAGAAAAAGGCAGTAGAAATTCTGCTATTTCTACTCCAATTACAATATCCAATTAAATAATCATAGATAATACCGTTTAAATTATTTAATAATCTGTTTAAAATTTTGCGAGGTATTATTGGGGCAAAGGTTTTAATTTCGGTATTACCCAAGTAATACTGATACAGCTATCACAGCTACGGATAGTGTTATTCATGAGGTATTTAGGTACACCTTTACACATAGCAAAATCTGGGCATCTCATTGTGCGTATAAGAAGCAGAGAAGTTCCTCCTCTAGATTCACCAGTCTTAACAAGTTATATGAAAGTAATAGGTAGGATAGTAGACATTATAGGGCCTGTAAGTGAACCATATGCTATAGTAAAACTTACTAAAACACTTACCACAGGGCGAATACCTTCTCCTCTATATTATCAGCCGAAAAGACCTAGGAGAAAAATTAGAAAGAGAAGGTGAGATTACGATATATACTTGTCCTTCCTGCGGATCAACAAATCTAATATACTTCCCTGAACGAGGGGAAATAGTCTGTGCTGAATGCGGTGTTGTAGTAGAGGATAAGATGATAGATAAGAGGCCTGAATGGAGAGCCTTCACCCATGAACAGCTTTTAAAGCGGAAAAGGACAGGGCCTCCAGGTACTTATTCTATACACGATAAAGGTTTAACAACGACAATTGATTCAAGTAGCAGAGATTACCAAGGCAGGAGGCTTTCTTTAAGAGAGAAAATTAGAATGAAAAGACTTATAATTTGCCAGAAGCGCATGAGAGCAGCTAATGCTGAGGAAAAGAAGCTTATAGAAATCCTTTCAAGATTAAATCATTTAACTTCAACCCTCCAACTACCAGCAACAGTTAATGAAACAGCTGCAATAATTCTTAGGAAAGCAGTTAAGGCTAAAATGATTAGAGGAAGAATATATGATGATTACATTGCAGCAGCCATATATTTGGCTTGTAGGAAGCTAAAAATTTCTCGCACATTAGATGAAATAGCGAAGAGTGTTAATGTTCCGAGGAAAAGACTTGCGCAACAATACCGTAAGCTAATAACGTTACTGAGGAAGAAGCCGCCGCCCTCAAACCCCATAAGTTACATACCTAAACTTCTAAACGTATTAAATTTGCCAGCTTATGTTCAGACAAAAGCAGCTGAAATACTATCCTTAGCAAGGGAGAGAGGAATAACTAGCGGTAAAGGGCCTATGGGTTTAGCAGCAGCTGCAATATACATTGCAAGCGTGCTCATGGATGAAAAGAAAACTCAAAGAGAAATAGCTGACGCAGCCGGAATAACAGAGGTAACCGTTAGGAATAGATATAAGGAACTTATAGATGCTTTAGATTTTGAAGTAAAAATATAGTAAACCCCATAGTTTCCCTTTTCTTTTTCTCCTAGCAAAACTAAATACTTGTTTTTCTAAATTATAATTGGGGAAAGCACATTACCGTCGCTGAAGATAATGATGCATAAGAATAGGTACAGTGGAAGAATGGAGGTTTAAACATAAATGCCTGCAACACCGCTATCGCCTTTAGAGCAAAAAGCCTACAATCTGATTAAGAGGTCAGGAAAAAAAGGCATACTTCAAAGTGAACTATGGCATAGGTTAGGTATAGATAGTAGGGAAGGTTCCCGCATAGCTTTAAAACTACTAAAAAGAGGACTCATTGAAAGAGAGCCTGTAACATACAATGGGAAAAGAACTTACAGACTTTACATTAAGAGAGTAAGAGAGGCCACCGAAAAAATTAAATTAGATGGAATAATAGAGATACCGTGCTTTACATGTCCTTTATATAGTAAGTGTTCTAGCGGCAGTTACATAAACCCATCAACATGTAGTAAGCTTACGGAGTGGATTATTCGTAATATTTTATCGAGGAGAAAAAGCTAGGGAGAAAGCTTTTTGAAACAAGCATAAATCACTTCTAGAGGGGCGTCTGTTTTAAACCCTTTGGGATCGCAGTGTACTCTCACAGCACTGTACCCATTAGAAATTAGGCACTCAATAAGTGAAGTTAATGGAGGAATAGATTTCTTTAAAAACTTACCTAACATGTCTATACTGTAGTATAGGGGAGGCATATTTAGTTCAGCATTTAACATTTGAAGGAGCCTAATTAACTCCTTATATTTTAAATGTTCCTTTCTCATAATAACCTTACTTACTTTACTTAAGAACTCTTTTTCACAAATATTTCCACACCATATGGGTCCCGCAACAATGTAGTGTTTATCAGCAGATATGCTAAGTAGTTCAGATAGGTTATTGACGACAAAATATTCTCCACTACGCTTGTTAAATACTACATAGCCTAGCTTTTTCAGAGATTCATCGGCTTTTTTAGCGCCTTTAACTAAAACGACATAAGCCCTAACATAGTACTTATCATAGTAGCTTAGTTTTACGCTAACTCCTAATTCCTGCGATGCCGCTCTTTGAACTATGGATGCTAACAATATTCTTATCGCTAGTTCTTTGGAGAAATGGCTCTTAATAGGTCTTGAAAAATACTTTCTAACACACGCATTCACATGCTTGCCTTCAAGAACAGCAGTATCCGTTGCTGTAATCCCTAACATGCCCCCTATTTTTACTGAAGCTAACGCTGAATCTATGAATTCAACGGGCGAGCCGAAGGGATCGACGTCTATATAGTCGAAAACTTCGCCAGCGAATTTATGATATCTAAGCATTAAATTAGCATCTAGGTTCTCAGCTTCGACAATGTTCTCTACGTTATTTAGCTCTATGTTTTTAACCATGAACTCATATGCTATAGGGTTTTTATCGTTAATGTAAACTTTGTCTATATTATCTGCTTCTACTGCAAAACGTATTCCTCTGACACCTGTGCCTGCCAAAATATCTGCTACGAGGATTGGTTTTTTCGCCTCAGAATAGGCTTCAACAACAGCTACTGATAAGTCCCTATTCAGCTTCATTTGTGGATTGTAAAATACTGGAGCCCACGTGGGCTCGTAAACTCCATTCTCTCTTAAATACTCTGAGAATTCAGGTACTATTAGCTTAACTAGGCCCTCTCTGATAATCTGTGTGGGTATTTTTTCCATAGTTATTTGATTTTAGCGCATTTATTATTTCTCTACGCAGTTCATTAACCTTAAGCTCCATTGGACCTACTTCATCTATAACTATTACATCAGCGTATTCTACAGCATTCCTTAATGCCTCAACGCCGATGGAGATTGCGTCTCTAACTATTACTACGTATTTACCTACTCTGGGACCAGATATTCTTATGTTCTTCCTAGCTAGCCATCCTTCTTTATTACTTAGTAAATCTATTATCTTAAACCCTATTCTGTAACCCTGAGCACCTCTTACTTCAGGACAGAATATTCCCCCTATTTTTAGGCCATGTTCTTTCAGAATATCTACTGCTTTAAGTACAACAGTTGATTTTCCTATCCCTGGTCTTCCTGTTACATAGATTTTCAAAGTACACCACTTGTTAACTATAAAAGTCTAATAGATACTTCATTAAGTTTTTTAAGTCATCGATAATTAACGATTTTATATTTAAGGTTTTCGAAACTGTTTCAGCGGCTTCTATTTTTGCCTTAAGATCCTTCTGCGAAATATTTAGTTCTTTAAGAGTTATCGCGAGTTTACCTTTGTCATTTCTCCTAGCAGCTATGTCTATTGGTGTTCTCTCAGTAACTACTGTAAGGAAGCCTAGTTTTTTGAGTTTCAAAACTGCTTTTCTAAACTTCGTTCTAAGTCTTTGAGTTTCCAATGTTTTCCCTTCTTCTACACTTACTCTCCTTATATTTATGGGGATAACTATGTCTTCTCCAAAAATTTCTATTAATCTCAGTGCAGTAGTGAAGCTTAGGCTCATACTTCTTCTCTCATATTCATAAACTGCTTTTCTTGAAACACCAAGTAGTTGAGCTAAATCACCTAATGACATGTCTCTTTCTTCTCTTTTTCTCCTAAGTTTTTCACCATTTACCCTAACGTAGTAGCCTCCTCTACCAGCGTAAACATATACCTCACCACTGTCTATGAATTCTCTTAACGTTTCAGGAGTCATTGCAGGTACTTTGTAGCGCTCATAAACTACATAGTCTTTTAGCTCTTTCTTTCTCGTTTTCTTACTAACAATGATTCCTGCTGCGTCAAATATTCTAGATAGCGCTGCTAGTTCGGAAAGCTCTTTAGAACCAACATTGTCTATTTCGAAGGAGACTTTCATAACAAATTTTTCATTGCTTCTTCTAGCCACTACATCTAATGATCTTCTTTCATAGGTGGGGTATTCTACGAAACCTACCTTGAATCCTCTACTTCTAAGAGTGTCTATAACTTCTTCAACCAGCTCCTGATTTCTTACCATATGCATGGTATTGCCCTTTTCATGGGGGACGGTTTCCAAATTTGTAACGGTTTATTACAAGGTTTAAAGTTTTATGTGAGAAAACATGGTTTAATCTTTAGGCTTAAACACTGCAAGTACCATTGCATGGTCTTTATCATACGGTTCTAGGTGAACTACGTCCAGAATTTTGAATCCCCTATTTTTCAGCGTATATATTTCCCTCTTATAGACATCTGATGGTTCTGCTGTGACATCTATACTTCTAGCCTTAATTGCAAGCAGTAAGTAACCTCCTTCTTTAAGGAAGTAGTCTGCATTGTCTGCAACCAATTTTGCCTGTTCCGGTTGTGCCACATCGGAGTATATTACGTCAACTTCTTCAACAATGTTCCTATATGTGTGTGGTAGTCTTGCGTCTGCTAGTATTGGGTACAGGTTCTTCCTTATTTCAGCTAGCGTTACGAACTCTCTCATAACTCTATAGGCAAATTCTACACCATAGAGTTTACCTTCTAAACCTATAATGTCTGAAACATGGCTTGCCGTGGTTCCAGTCGCTACGCCGAGGTATAGTACCTTAGTTCCCTTCTTCAAAGGTACGTCTGATATACCTTTCAGTATTGCTGCTCCGAGTTTGCTACGATAGGGGTTCCATTCCCTATATTCGACACCTTCTATTTTGAATAGGCGTTCGCCGTAAACTCTTTTTCCCGGTGCTAAGTTTTTCGTAGCTATTTTTAGTGAGCCATCTTCGAGTTCAACTATGTATACTCCTTCAAACTTATCATGAGGTTTAACATTTACGGGTTGGCTCATGGTTTCTCACCTAGATTTCTCTTACATGTTTACCTTATTTTCTTCTTCTAGGTTTTTCTCTTCTACGTCTAGGTCTAAATTCTTCTCTACGCCTAGGCGGTTTCGGATATAGTTTCTTAATTTCCTCTATTCTCTTCTTTAAAGTTTCTTTAAGCTGGTCCCCAATATACTGGCCTGTAAAGGCATCTACACGTGCAGCTATAGCTAGTTTACCTGCTAATGCTCTAGCTATTTTTCCTCTTTGCCATCTTGGAGACCTATGTATATCTGGGAACTGAAATATTATTCCATGTTTTGGAGGTTTACCTCCCGTTCTTAACGCTCTAAATAGGGCTTTTTCAGCACCTAATACTTGTATTGTGCTTGCAGGCAGTCTTGCTAGTTCGTCTAAACCTCCAGCTAAAGATATTAGTCTAGCTCCAAGTAGTGGACCCACTAACGCTGTTATGTTTGGTGCAACTTCTCTCATAACCTCCCCTATGTACTGAGCTATGTCAGCTCTTAAACGGTACAATTTTAGTATTATTCCAGCTAGGGTTTGCATGGTTTTGATATCGAAATCTGTAATATCTGCGCCCATACTCTTCCTAGCTGCTTCCTCTATTCTCCTAGCCTTCCCTTCACTGAAGCCTAGTTTTACGAGGTTTTCTTTGGTAAAGTTTTCTCTAAGGCCTAGTTCGTAAACTAGCCTAGTATAGTCCTCATGTTCCCTAATGAGATCGTCCAGTTCCGGGAAGTGTAGGGAGTACCATTCTCTGAGTCTTGCTATGAACAGGTTAACGGTCCTATCGATGTCATCTATTGCTCTTACTCCTTGCGCCGCTAACAGGTCTCTTTTCTCAACAGCTTTCCTGACTTTTCTCCTTGTTAAAACAACGGATACTTCATGCATTTTAGAATAGTACTCTTCAGGTGAAGCAGCAAAACCATATTTTACCGCATAATCTACAACGTTTTCTCTAAAAGCCCTAGCTATACTGTTCCCCGATTCTATTTTAACATCTAACCCTTTAGAAGCCACTATTTTAGCTAGTCTTTCATCTTCAACAATAACCTTTTCAACACCTTCAATTTTCAATAGTTTATCAAGAACTTTCTCATGGAGTTTTGATGCTTTGCCTCTCTCAATTTTAAATGTGTGCTCAATTACTTCATCTAAGCCTCCTTTCGCAACTTCATAGGCAACTACGTTGCCTTTTTCGTCAAATGCGAATACTCCTATAGTGTGATCTACAAGGTATACTTTAATCTTAACCACCTCCTGTCATCACATATTCAGACTCTTATATTGAACTGCTACATATAACTATTTAAGATTACACTAATTAAAGTATTAGTTCCGAGACAAGGATAAACTTAATAAGGACTAGTAGGGAAACACGTTAGCGGAATAGGTGAGAATAAAATGCCATCCCACGGTTCAGTAACTAAAGCAGGTAAGGTTAGAAGTCAAACACCTAAGATACCGGCTAAGCCTAGGAAGAACTTAGCTCCAAGACTTAGGAATAGGAAAGAGTATATTAGAAGACTTGCCCAGCAACAAATGGCTTTACAGAGGGGTTTTCGCAGATAGTTTTACATACTTTTAACTAGCTGTAATTATAGCCTAATTAATGTTGGATTTTCTGAGATTTAAAGGATATAAGATATTAAAATATCTTTTTAGAATTTTTAGTAGGTGACTCTTAGTTTTGATAGAAAATGTTCTCTACGGATATAGGGGTGAAGTTAGGAGATTTCTTGAAAAACATGGTGTTAAAATAGGGGATAGGGTTAGAATTGAGCGCAGGGATTTTGTTGTTGAAGGAATACTCATGCCTAGAGCCGCTCTTTCTGAAAAACAGTTTATAGTTATAAAACTAGATAATGGATACAATATTGGTGTGCGTTTTACTAACAATACTAAGTTGGTTAAGATAGCTGAAGGCGAAGAGCTTAAGAAATACACTCCTTCAATTAAAGTAAAATATAATCCGGAATTGCCTAAAGTCTCTATAATAAGTACTGGAGGAACTATAGCGAGTAGAGTAGATTACAGAACGGGAGCAGTATATCCGGCCTTAAAAACTGAGGACATATTAGAGTTCGCACCTGAGATAATGAATGTAGCAAATATTGAAGCTGAAGTACTATTTTCCATATTTAGCGAAAACATGACGCCGGAATTATGGTCAAGAATAGCTGAAGAAGTTGCTAAGAAAATTTGGGAAGGGGTTGACGGAGTAGTAGTGCCCCACGGAACAGACACCATGTCTTACACTGCTGCTGCACTTGCTTTTGCCCTTAGAAACTTGCCTGTTCCTGTAGTTTTAGTTGGTTCTCAGAGATCGTCAGATAGGCCTTCTTCAGACGCCGCTATGAACCTTTACTCGGCAGTTCTAGTTGCTGGTAAAGCTCCCTTTGCTGAAGTTACTGTTGTTATGCATGGTGAAACAGCCGATACTTACTGTTTAGTTCATAGGGGGACTAAAGTTAGGAAAATGCATACAAGCCGTAGGGACGCATTTAGATCAATAAACGATAAACCCTTAGCTAAAGTTGTAAGAGACAAACTGGTTATAATTAACAACAACTTCATACTTCGAGATAAAAGCAGAGAACTAATTTTAGAAAACAAGTTTGATGGCAAAGTAGCTTTAGTTAAAACATACCCCGGTATGTCTGGCGATGTAATAGATTTCCTAGTTGATAAAGGATACCATGGAATAGTTCTTGAAGGAACAGGGTTAGGGCATGCACCTATTTACATTTTTGAGTCTTTGAAAAGAGCTATTGAGGAAGAAATCCCTGTAGTCATGACGTCCCAATGTTTGTGGGGACGTATTAACATGAATGTTTACAGTACCGGAAGAGACCTCTTAGCTATGGGTGTTATTCCTGGAGAAGACATGTTACCTGAAGTCGCGCTGGTTAAGCTCATGTGGGTTCTAGCTAAAACAAGAAACATGGATGAAATCAGAAAACTCATGCTCACAAACATTGCTGGAGAAATAAATCCAAGAACAGTTTTCTCAACTTACTTAAGTTAAGGAGGGAATGTTCTATGGAGGAAAAAATAGACTTCAGAAAATTAGGCTTAAAGGTTGGCCTTGAACTCCATCAGCAACTAGATACTAAACATAAACTATTCTGTAAATGCCCTACAAAACTCGTTGAAGAAAAAGGAGAATTCAACTTTATACGCAGGCTTAGACCGACGAGAAGTGAGCTAGGAGAAGTAGACATTGCCGCGCTTTTCGAGTGGAAGAGAGGAAGATATTATCTGTACGAATCATATGATAATTATACTTGCCTTGTTGAAGGCGATGAAGAACCCCCACACGAGTTAAATAGAGAGGCTTTAGAAATAGCTTTAACCGTTGCTTTACTTCTAAACTCTAAGCCTGTAGATGAAGTCCATGTTATGAGGAAAATAGTTATTGACGGATCAAATACGACAGGCTTTCAGAGAACAGCTGTTGTTGCTTTAGGAGGATATCTTGAAGACGAAGAGGGAATTATCAGAATTCAAACCATATGCTTAGAGGAAGATGCTGCACGTAAAATAGCTGAGAAAGGTGCTGAAGTAACCTATAGGCTTGACAGGTTAGGAATTCCTCTCATAGAAATAGCTACAGGACCCGACATGCATACACCAGAGCAAGCTGAAAGAGTAGCATACAAGATAGGGCAACTCCTAAGAATAACTGGCAAGGTTAAGAGAGGTTTAGGAACCATAAGGCAAGATCTAAATATTTCGATAAAAGGTGGAGAAAAAATAGAAGTTAAAGGTGTTCAAAAGCTTGAGCTTATAAGCAAAGTCGTGGCTTATGAAGCACTAAGACAATATAAACTACTTAAAATCAAGGATGAACTTAAAAAGAGAGGGCTGAGAGAAAATGACATAGTTTTCAAACCAATAGACGTAACTGAGGTTTTCAAGGGAACAAAAAGTAAGATTTTGAAGAGAGCTTTGAAAGAAGGAAAGAAAATAGTAGCTCAAGTGCTTCCAAGGTTCAAAGGAATACTTGGCATAGAACTTCAACCTAGAAGACGTTTTGGAACAGAACTAGCTGAGTACGCTAAATTCTGGGGTGGTGTTTCAGGAATAATACATACTGATGAACTACCAGGCTACGGTATTACAGTAGACGAAGTTAATAAACTATACGAATATTGTAAAGTGAATCCTGAAAAAGACGCCATAGTTATCGTTGCTGATAGAGAAGAAAATGCTAGAGAAGCATTAAAAGCTATTGTTGAAAGAGCAAAATATGCATTAAAAGGCATACCTAAGGAAACAAGAGCAGCAAACCCTGATGGAACAACAAGATATATGAGGCCTCAGCCCGGAGCAGCTAGAATGTATCCTGAGACCGATGTTCCACCCATAGAAATAACTGAGGAACTACTTAGGAAGATTAAGGAAAAACTTCCTGAGAGACCTGAGCAAAGATATGAGAAGTTCATCAAGGAATATGGTTTAAGCAAAGACTTAGCTAGGCTAATGATAAAATCTTACTGGTTAGACTTGTTTGAAAAACTTGCCGAGAAATTTAAAGGAAAAGTATCTCCGATTCTAATAGCTACAACATTCGAAAATACATTGAAAGCTTTAAAAGGTGAAGGAGTACCTGTAGAAAACATTAGAGACGAAGTATTTGAGGAACTTTTTGAAAAATATGCCGAAAAAACCATAGCTAAAGAAGCAATACCTAAAATACTATCGTGGATAGCCTATCACCCTGAAGAAAAAGTTGAAAAAGCAATTGAGGCTTTAGGTTTAAAGAAGCTAAAATTAGAGGAAGTTGATAGAATCATAAAGAAAATTGTTGAGAATAAAAAGGAGCTAATAATGGCGAGAAGAGAGAAAGCATTCGGAGCAATTATGGGTTTAGCTATGAAGGAATTAAGAGGGAAAGTTGACGGGAAAACTGTAGCGGAAATAGTTAAGAGGAAAATAAAGGAACTACTTAGAAACATGTAAAATCTTAATATACGAGTACCCAGTACAATTACGTGGATGATGAATACTCCCGACTCAGAAGCTTAAAGTGAAGAAAAGGCATTTGTCTGACATTTTTCGTTAAATAATCGCCACCTAAATATAGTGCTATAAGACATTATCTGAGATATGTAGTTAAAAACATGGCGCGTGGGTTATTAGAATGGTGTCTTTACCAAGCATACCTATATTATTGAGAGATATCATGATAACTCCTGTAATAACACTTAGTGAAAATGCTAGTGTACTTAACGCTGTAAAGCTCATGGCTGAAAACGATATTGGCTGTATAGTAGTTACCAATAGCAATGGTCAGGTATGTGGAATACTTTCTGAAAGAGATGTAATAAGAATATTGGGAGCTAAGGGTTTTATAGAGAATCTAAAGGTTAAAGACGTAATGTCTAGGAATGTTTATTGTATGAGTGAAGAAAACACTATAGTTGAAGCTTTACGTGTAATGTTAGAAAGGAAAATAAGACACTTGCCCGTGGTTGATGATAGAAGTGCATTGAAAGGAATAGTATCATTAAGAGATGTGGCTAGTAAAGTATTTACTAATTTAATGACCATACTGTCCTATGTCGTTTCCAGGAAAACTTAAAAATAATGTTAGGAAAGCAATGTTTCTATTCAAGTTTAAATAGCTTTATAGCTTGCGTAGGGCACATAGCCTCTGCTTGTGTTAAGGAGTTTTCAAGGTCCTCTGTTGCTTCTATAAGCCCTGTATATTCCTTTCCTTCTTCCCTATATTTTTCCACGATCCTTGCTTTCCCTTCATCATTGAATTCGAAGACTTCAGGGCATATGGATATACAAATACCGTCTCCAATGCAAGCCTCCTTGTCTATGGTTACCCTGTATTTAACCATATTTTTCCGCCTCAAAGCGTAATTAAATGCACTATAGTAAAATGTTATCTGAAATTGATAAACATATTCCTCAACAGATTTAAAAGAGAAAAATTTAATTTCCATAGTGAGGACGATTACATACTCATCGATAATTTTCTAGCCAGTGATTTTAGGAGCTAAGGGAATGACATGCGTAGGTTTCAAAAAGTAGTAATTGAAGTACTAGCAATAGCTATAGTTCTTATTTTCGTACTTTACATAAGAAAGTTAGAGATAGAATTTGCTACCGAGGAATATGAGCACTTATATGATATTTTAATGGCGGGTGTACTGATAGTTTTAGCAGGTTACGTTTCTCTAAGAACAGGGCTTTCAACATCTATACTAGAACTACTCTTTGGAGGTCTTGGAAGACTCCTGGGAATTACGCCTACTGGAACACTCGCTTTTCTAGCAGAAATAGGTGCAATAATGCTTATGTTTATTGCAGGTACTGAGATAGATATCAATATCTTAAAGAAAAAGTTTAAAGAAAGCATGTTGTTAGGATCGCTAATATTTTTAGTGCCTTTCACGACATTAACCATAACTCATGCTGTTTGGAAAGGGGCATTAACTCATGCCTCTATATTGCTAGGTATTGCTTTAGGTGCAACTAGTGTAGCTGTAGTTTACACAATACTTTATGATATCTTAATACTTTACAGTCCTCT